>CASFYE010000017.1 GCA_949298925.1 uncultured Bacillota bacterium | reverse complement strand
TTTATTTTAATAGATTTTTGTTGATTTTGCAAGCTTTTATTTGACAATTTTCGAACAAATGCTTTATAATTTTATATATCTAGATATATAAATTTTTTTTGCGACAAAAGATTATAAAATCTGGATAATTAAAAATAATAACTTTGGAGGCAAAATGAAAAAAGTCCTTTTGGCGTTTTTAAGTGTTTTCTTCCTCTTAGGTGGGGTTGTCCTTTCAGCGTGCAATGAGCAAAAGCCACAAGCGGTGATAAATGTTACGTCATCGGATTTTGTTTCTGAAGATTACATAGAAATCGACTTGACTTCCGACAAGCCATATGCACAAATTACGGCAAAGGTTGAAAACGTTTCTTATGGACAGGTTGTCGCCAACACAGATTCACAGTCAATTCTCACTCCTTCAGCTAAATTTGATGCAAATTCAAATTCTACTTTAATTACAATCTATGGCGAAAGCGAAGGCAGAGGTGTGGTGGAATTAAAAAGCACCGAGGGGAGTGCATCAAAAATTATCAATGTTTTTGTTTACAGCAATATTTTGGGGCTTGAACAAAAGGACTCGTCTTCAAACAAAGATCAATTCGTTTTGAGAGGCAAAGCCAATTTGCTCGATCCAAATAAATACTTAAATTTTACAAGCAGGCCAAACGGAGAGAGCAACAGAAAAGATGTGATCTGGGAGTTTGCAGAAAATCAAAGTCAGTTGGATCTGACACTTGTTGACAATATTTTGACTGTCGATGATGGATATGCTGGTCAAACGATTGAACTCGTGGCTAGGTCAGTTTACACTGATCTATTCGCAAACGTTTCACTTAAAGTCGTTGACCAATTCAACGCACCAAATCTGACGTTTAGTAGAGACGGGCTGGCTGGATATGAAACTTATGAAAAACCTTTTAATTTGATTAAAAACGATGAAACACAAGAGGACTCTAAGCTTTATGTCAAGCTTGATTTTGGTGGGCTTGATCAAACACAGCTCTCTACGACATGGGCAGTTTATTTAAACGGAAAAATTGTTTCAGACGTTTTGGACATAACTCTCCAGGGCAACGACACTTATGGAAATCCTTATTATAAAATTGTTGCGAAAAGTGCAGACTTGGATATTTCTACTTTGACTATTAAGTTTACAGTTGCTTACAAAGACATAAACTATTCACAGGTTACCGAACCTTTTGATGTAACACTTGCAGATGTTGTGGACAGAATTAGCGTTACTTCAAACGGCGAAAAGGTTTCGCAAGGAAGCGAATTCGATGTCTACAACAATTATTCAAGCGACATGCCATACGGCAGACCTTTTCAAGTTGTTTTGGGGCCTAACACCGTTGCTGGCGCAACATTTAAAATTACTTCAAATGGCAACTTGGGCGAATTGTTTGTTGTATATTATCAAACATCTGGCTCTGGTGTAACACTTGTCGAATTCAATGAAAACGATGGTGTTTTTGAAAGCGAAAACATTCCTAACAATGCAATCGTTTATTTTAAAGCCAAAGCAGGTTCAAATGAGTCGGCATCTGTGAATTTTGTTTCGACTCAATCTGACAGTGTAAGGGTCGATTTTTCGCTTGTAACAAAAGAAGCTCCAAATGGAGATTTTAATATAACAAGTGAAACATCTTTTTTCCTTTCCACTTTAAACATAGGAAATGTAGTAAGCGAAGTTAAATTAAGTACCACTACGTCAGGGGCCATCGATGTTTCGCAAATCTATGACGGACTTTTTTATGAGATTGAAAATTTAACTGGTGAAGCTAAAGTTGATGTCAAATTGGAATTAATTGGCGGAGAGGTTGTAATCACTGTCTCTAACAAAGTGCAAAACTTTACAGAAGATTACAAAATCAGGCTTTGCCATGAAAGTGGATTTAAATCGACAAACACTATTGATGTTTCCGCATTCACACCGCTGACATATGCGTCAATTGGTCTTATCGGAAGCGACAGCAATTCGGTGGTTGAAAAAGGTAATGGATATCAACCAAACGAAACGGGAGATTTTACACTGACTAAACTCGTTATGCGTTCGTCGAATTCGGTTAGTTTGAATGTTGCAACGAACAATGGGGCGACAAAGCGAGCTGAGTTTAAAACCTTTTCTTTCTACGAAATCATAAGCGATGAACTTTCAATATCAAGTTACGAGGAATTGTTGGGTGCAATTCAAAATGGTGATCTCGAAAAGAGTGATGCTGTTACATTTGACTTTTCAACTGGCAGATTGACAACAACAGAAGACGTTCGTGGTTATGTGCTTTTCGAGTTTTTGGGATATAATGATAGACATAATGCTGTAAGTTTGCAAAGGTGGTTTTATTTAGAGGGCTACACAGGGCCAACAAGTTTAAGGGCAAATCCAGAGAATGTGTCACTTGTTGCAAGAGATTCGGTTTCATTAAACGATTACATCAATTTGTCAACAGCAAACATTGAGGTGCGCTATCGTCTTGACAACATTGGAATAACATATTTTGACGTTAGCAAATTTAAGTTTTCTTCTTCTGTAAAAGAATACGCCGTTTTGCAAGGAGATGGAGCCAACTTCAACTACAAAATTGAAAATGTAAGCGTTACAGCAACCGAACTAAGATTCGACATCGTAGCATTGACAACTTACGATAAAAGTGTTTTCAATGACACGCTTTTGATTGAATATAGCGACTTTGGAAATTTGGCATATTTTGAGGAAATTGATGTTACAATTACTAGTGCAGTGCGCGTTCAAAATCTCGTTTGGGAAAATGAAACAGAAAACGGTGAAATTCACTTAGAACTTTTTAGTGCGAATGAGTCTGACAAACAATTCACTATCGTTACATCTGTTTCTCCACTTAACGCATACAACAAGGATCTTACTTACATATTTGCTCCTAGTGAAGGGACTCCGGCAAACTTAATTGAAATAGATGAACTTGGAATTGTCGGTTTCAACAAAAGTTTGGGCGAGGGAGGAACGGGAACTATTTTCGTTTTACCAACCGATGCGATCAGATTGATTGGAGGCACGGAATATATCACTTTCTATCAAGATGATCAAGATGAAGCAAAACAGGTGGCTTTGTCGGAATTATATAATAATTACGAAAGCGTTTCCAACGGTTATTTCTTTGTTGGAGATGGAGAAAAAGTTTATTACAGAGATGTTGTTTTGTCGATACCTGTCGTAGTTGCAGATGGAAGAAGTGAAGCAACTGCAACAAGGATTTACACTGCCGAACAATTTAAAAATATAGATGAAAACTTACACTACGTTCTTATGAATTCTATATCTCTTGAAGATTATGAAAATAATGGCAAGGATTTTGCTGGATCATTGAAAGGTTATGACGAAAATGTAGCAATTTACTTAAGCGGAGAGTCTTTGTTCAACACAATCACAGAGGCTGGCAAAGTTTCTCAATTGACCATCTATGGTGAGGTCACAGGCGGTGGCTTTGTTGCAAATGAAAACAATGGTGAGATTTCAAATGTCGTGTTAACCACGCAAAATAGTGGCGAAACCATTTCGATGAGTCAAGTTTCTGGTGGCTATACAGTTGCTACAAATGTTTTTGCAGGTTCTATTGTTGGCATAAATAATAAAACTATAAAAGATGTCAAAATAGAAGGTGTAAATGTAGATCTCTCGTCTGCTGACAGCGAAACTAACACCTCATATGCTGGCACTTTTGTTGGTAAAAACTCTGGCACAATAGAAAATGTTTATGGCGAATTTTACATTTTTGAAGGTGGCACAGATGGCATAATAAACAAAATTACAGCTGAAATTGTCGGTGGCTTTGTTGGATATGGCACTGGGGGTAGCAGTGTGACTCACAGTTATGTTTACAACTACTCTGCCTCTTGGAATGATGAAGGAGCTCTCACATTTGAAAAAGAATGTTTAATAGGAGATGCAGGCGCATTTGTTGGAAAATCAGACAATTCAACCATAACGAATAGCTTTTCGATGGTTACTACAACAAGTGATTTTACTTGCATAGAAGGAACGTTGAGTAGCTCATCAAACAATTATTATTATGGAACAACATCAGTCTCAACATCTAATTTTGATAGTGAATATTGGTTGCAAGCTGGAGATGAAGGTTTCAATAAAAACGTTAGAAATGGCTATCCACATTTAAAATTTTATCAAGCTGAGGCTTTGGCGAATTTGAATGGCGTGGCGGTGCAAAAGACTAGCAAGTCTTTGCCGGTTGATGATGGTGCCAAAGGGGTTTTGTTTTTCTATAAATTGAAAAACACAGCCAATTTGTCAGATGCGTCCATGACAGCGCTGACACGTCTTAACACAATATCTGTGAAAGAACTGTTTGGCGAAGAAAATATAATTGTTGTAACAGAAAATGATCAAATTGCAGAAATTGTTGGCAACAATATAGTAATAAAAGGCATTGGAGATGTTAAACTCACAGTGCATAACAAACATGATTACACACAGAGCAAGGATTTTGAGTTTAAGGTTGTTTATGTTTTAGAAGATTTTTCTGGCCTTCACAACGGAGTCGCAACAAGCGGTTTTGATTTACAGGAAGGAAAGAGCGATTACATAGAATTTAGATTTAAAGAAAGCGTTTATCTTGCAAATGAAGCTCAGCCACGCGCTATTTATCTTCCAGACTTTAGTTTGCAAGGCGAAATTGATTCTTCAGAAACAATTCATGAACTAGTTTCTTACAGCATAAATGGTATGGTTGGGCAGGTTAGCTTTGAAAAAGGCATAAAGAATGCGTTAGAGGGCAGTCAGTATGTTTCAATCAAAACTAGCGTAATCATAAATAATTTAGATGAATCTTTTGCAAGTGCTGTAAAAGAGGAATTCACCAACACAATGTCAGTCAGACCATTTTTAGGTGCTGATGAGATTTTTGTTGAGTTTGACAATGTTCGTATAGAGCCTTCTGTTACTTCAAAAATTGACGTTGAACTCATTACAGACTCAGACGAAGATGCTCTTATTTTACAAATTGCACGTAGCTTGGCAGGAGGAGACACATTGTTGTCTTTTGCTGACGGTGGAAATTCTTTTGAAATTGATAATGATAGCAAAACAACAACGGCAAAGTTTGTCGAAGATGTTTTAGATATTTCGGTTTCAAGAAGTGCTTTTGATTCATTAAATTCTAAATATATTTATACTATAACACTAAAAATTGATGAAAATTACAGGTCAAAGATTGAGTCTGATGAAAATTACACTTTGATTTTAAAATCAAAGTCAGGGACAGCTAAAAATGAGCCACAAAAGGTGGGGCTCACTCTTAGCAGTCAGCAAATAAATTTTGTTGATGTGTCCAATTATCGTGCTTCAAACGTCAACAATGTCAATGGCCAAATCGTTTACACAAGGACCGACGAACAGGTTTCAGTTGTTTCGCCTGGTCGTGCATCTTTCATGTCGATTGTGGTTGATCCTTCATATGCATATTATCATCATATGACATTGACGTATCAGGCAGTTGATGCAGTAACACAACAGCCAAGCAATGCAACTCTCACTATCACTAAGTTAAAAAATTACAAGAATTATGACAAACAATATCTCGTCGATTCTGGGGCGGTTACAAATGTTGTAGGAGGTGTTCAAGTTGCACGAAATGATAATGGAACCTATGATTTTAGGCTTTATGCTTCACAAAACATTTCTAGTGACGTGATATTTGTGTTAAAAGCTTCGTTCTTTGATTCAAACAACGTGCAAATTGGCCAGTCAACTGTTTATCAACTTTATGTTACGTATTTGCCAGAAGCCGAAATTATGGTTGATGGACAGGTTAGCACAATATTAGCAAAGGGGGGAACAGCAGAACTTTCCATACGTTTAAGGCAAGATCAAAATATTGATTATTTGACTGCCGTTGGAGCAGTGGGCATTACAATCGCACCGCAATCTTCATGGAAAGAAACGCCAAATGCAGACGGAACAAAAACTTTGACTGCCATGCTTTATGCTTCATTAAATGCAGGAGTTGGTACAGCTAGCAAAAACGGCACGTTTGAAATTCAAGCAAGTGTTGTGCGTCAATTAAATGGAGTTGAAGAGAGGAAAAATTCAAATGCATATGTTACTATTGTTGACATAAAACCAACATCTGCAAAATTGAATGGGGCGGTGTATGACGAGGCTTCAAACACGTATGTATTTACAAGTTGGGTTGGTATAACACATGGCTTAATGTTTGATTATGATTTTGATCCAGAAAAGTATTCTTATGATGAGTCTGATTCAACTGAAAGTCAGTTGGTTCAAAAGCTTAACGAGGCGCGAGCAGGTTTTGAAAACGACGGATATCATCAAGATGATGCCAGTGGCTTTTCGATAAATTACAAACAGGGTAGAGCTGTGCCTATCTATGAAAGGCTTGAAATGAATGGCACACGTTTGACTTTTACAGAAGATAAAGATGGCAATTACACTTATTCAAACGGACGATTTAGATTGACTTATACTAATGGTGTCTTGTCAGTTACAGGCATTGCAACGACATCTTCACCAATCTATTTAACGCTTGTTGATGAAATCAGAATTGATTCCGAAGGTGATGCGCTTTACCAAATCGAAACAAATTTTGCTGTGAATGTGACTATTTACTCTGATTTAGATCGACCACTTATTATTCAATCGGCGGAGGATTTCTTGCAGGTTGCAGACGAAGGGGTCGCACAAGATTACATCCTTTTAAACGACATCACACTTGAAAATTACACACCTTTGTCATCAGCCAACTTCCGTTCGCTTGACGGAAACGGATATTCGATAAACATAAAGAGTTTTAATTTGCAAGGTTCTGGCACTTTACAACTCGGTTTGTTTTCAACTGTGACTGAAAATTCTACTATTAAAAATGTTAGGGTAAACTATTACCAAACTCAGATTGCTGTGAACGTGACGTCTTCAGGTTATTCGAACATAAGTATTGGCGGTTTTGCAGTTGTCAACAATGGGACAATTACGAATTGCCAAGTCGTTTCTTATAATCCTAATGGAGAAGATGCGACAAATCTAGGCTTGAAAGTTGATTATTTTAAAGGAGCAACTCCTTATTATATAGATGCAAACTCAAACATTGAAAGTAGAGTGGCAGGGTTTGTTGTTGAAAATAGTGGTTCTATCACCAATTCAAAAGTTGGTGGCGAAGACATAATTTTAATTGGCAAGCAAGTTGGCGAAACGAATTATTTCGATTACTCTGTCCGCGAACTAGAGTTGTTTGAACTTTCAGCTCAAGGCAATGTTGCAGGGTTTGTGATATCAAATGCTGGCGAAATCGCCTCATGTGGTGCAACCAACGTTCAAATCACCAATCTTTCTTCGTCAGACAAATCGCAAACTGCCGGATTTGTAGTGTCAAACTCTGGTAAAATACGAGCATCTGGAATTCAAGGAATAACCGGCGAAGACGATTTAGTAGAAGGTTATGCGCTTTATCATAGGACAGGTTCAAGCATAACTTCAAAGGGCATCGTTGCTGGATTTGTGGTAGAAAACTCACAAAACGGTGAGATAAGTGATGGCTACTCCAACATATTAATTTCAAATTCAAAAGTTGAAAACAGCATAGTTGGTGCAGGATTTGTTTATATCAATGAGGGTAGGATCGAAACAAGCTATACCGCGTCAACGGTAGAGTCAAACAATGCCCGTCAATTAAACTTTTCAGGTGTTGATTCTGTTGGGAATTCGCTCAACACCGGGACAATAGAACTGAGTTATTATTACACTGTAAATCAAGAATTTGATTCATCAGGCGACGTTCAGTCTGCTTTGAATGAAGCAAACTTGATCAACAAGGAAGAAGTGGGCAATCAAAATGCTTACTATGGATTTGTTTTCAACACTGAAGAGGGTGTCGACGATGGTGTTTGGAAAATGGTTGATGGTTATGGTATCGAACCGATCAGTTTGACCAAAATGACAATTTCTCATAGATATTATGTGGCATCAGAAACAGATGAAGAGTATTTCTTGCCATATTCAACTTTAAAAAATCAAGATGACTCACTCGCGCAAGTTTATGACACTTCGTATGGCGAAGAAATAAATCCTATTTTAATTAATTCTGCGCAAGATCTTAAAGAGGCAATGGGAGATTCGACTTCAACTGCGTTGTCTAGTCAATTTACTGAAACGGAAATTTTAGGCGCATATCGTTTCACAACCGATATAGATTTATCAGAACTTAACAATGCGCTTGGAAATGCTGAAATAAAATCTGTAAACAAGACGTTCAAAGGAGTTATTGATGGAAACGGATTTACAATAAACAACATCTCCCTTTCAAGTGATGAAAAAGCTGTTGGATTGTTTGGCAGTGCCGATGGAGCTTTAATACAAAACTTAAACATTGAAATCGACTCCGTTGCAGCAGGTTCGTCTGTCATGGTAGGTGGACTTGTTGGTTTTGCAAAGGACACAAAGATTATCAACGTAAATATGACTCAAAGTGAAACAACAGAACAAACTCAACAACGTGGTATCTATGGAAGAAATGTCACCGGTGGCATTGTTGGCGCATCTATTGGCGATGGCGCACTCATAGGATTGACTGTTTCTGGTGCAACAGTTCAAAGCAATTATTACAATGTTAACACCAATGTTTCTTCATCTGAGCTTTACTCACACTCTGGTTGGTCGTTTGACCCAGCAAAAATACGCGATTATGCAAGACAAAACGATGCTAAAATTTACAGCGCGTCACAAGTTGATGACGGATTTGGACTTGCTTCATTTGCGGGTGCAATCGCAGGATATGTTGATATTTACAATTATTCTTTACACAATCAAACCAATTACACTTATTCAACAGCGCTTACAAACGTTGATTACAAAGTTTCGCATTTGAGAGTGCTAAACTCTCTTGAAGTAAGAGGTGAAGTCGTTGGTGGAGCTTTTGGCTACACGGGCATTCAAACAAAGGTTCAAGATGCCGGCGTTTACGTTTCTCATGGTGAAAATATAACCGCAAAAATTCTCTCTTACAACTTTATTGCAGGTGGACTTGTTGGAATAGCAAACGGCGATTTCTATCAAGTGTTCACTCAACACGATGAACAGTTGCAAGATGAAATTGAAAACAGTATGGCAAGCTATTACATAAACGGCAATGTAAATGCAGAGCGAGGCGTTCTTGATCTTTTTGAAAACACATCCACTTCCACTGACGCATATCAGCCGTTGTATGTCGGCGGGCTTTTCGGTGTTTTTGGCAACGGTAGTGTTTATGTCGCTTACAGCAAATTGAACGCAATCAATCCTAATAGTTCATCTAATGGATATGCTGGTGGACTCGCAGGTGGAGCTTTTTCAGTTGAGGGGACAGACTTTGTTGTTGAAGATGGTGCAAATTCCTCGATGATTTCTACGACAATGATTTTGCGCGAGGTTTATGCAACAGGTGATGTGTTTGCAAACGGGGCCAACACAGGCAATGTCGCAACAAACTTCGGTGGGTTGTTTGGCAGATTTATCCCTTATGGCGAAACTAAAAATAGTTGCGTAAAATTGACTATGGCGGCTGTCAATTCGTTTAATGAATATGGAATATTAGGTGAAAACTATCAATCGACTTCAACAAATAAAATTGTAACCATCAATTCTCTTGTGGGCGAAAGCAACAATGTTATATGTTGTCAAGTTTTTTCGACTATAGAAAATTCTGACAACAAAAAATCCTACGGATATATGGGCAACTACTCTTCTGGTGTGGTTTCTGTCGACGTCGAGAGTGGTGTTTACAAAGAAAACAGCGAATCTGACGATAAAAAAGATGCAGACTTTGTGTTTGAAGTTCAATCGCTAAGCACGTTTGCTAACCCTGAAAGTGGGTATATGGTTACAAATGGGGCATTTATTAATTCAAATGCGTGGGATATAGCAAATTGGATCCATACCACGGACAAGTTGTTCCCATCAATAAATTTGACGAGTTCTCCAACTTACGTCTATCTTGATCAAGACAACGCAGATAAAGTTTTAAGACTCATGCAAAATTCTTCAATAGAAGTAAGAGTTAGAGGACGAGGCATCAATGGTAACGGTGATGTTTATTATGCTTATGTGGACTTGACAGATATAACAACATCAGAGTCCGCATATGTTTCAAACTTCTTCGGCAGACTCATTGGAGCATCTGACAGCGCCTGGTTTACTGAAAGCGCAGGTGGTTCAACAAATCCTTACGAACCTGAATCTTTAGACTATGATTCAACACAGGCATTAAACAACAGCTATCCGGGAATCATTATTAACAAAGCGATGTTTGAAAATGTTGGATCAGGAGTCGTTTTCCAAAATCTTAATGTGGTTGTTTTAGGAACAGAAACAGAGACTGATGGAGGAACTACGACTACACTAATAAGCAGTCCATTCATTACAAACAGCATAGAAGATGTAGATTTCGTCAATGTCAGATTTTGGTTCGTTGACAAAGTAGAATTAGATGTTAAAACTAATGCAGGTGGTCTCATCGCACCAAGTGCTGAAAACTGCAACTTTATTGGAATTACTATGTGCTTTTCTTACGAGCCGGTTGGCACGGAAGGCGCAATAGTCACCTTCAATTATTCAGGTGAAAGCATAAGCGCTGGACTGCTTGTAGGAGAGCTTGTTCAATCTTCAAATTTTGAATCCTTGCGCGTGCAAAACATAACAATTAAGCACAATGACTTAATATATAAAAACAAGAGTAGCTATCTTCTTAAAATTTCTGGTGGCGGTACATCATCGTCTGAAGCAAACATTTATGCAGGTTTATACGTTGGAATAATTAAAAATACTTTGGAGGATGATAAGATTACTCCATCAGGTGTAAGCATTTCAGCTAAATTACCGCAAAACATAACTTCACAATTCCCAGAAGGAGGAGACGGAACCAACACTGTTTTTGATTCTGGAATCTCAGTAAACGGCACTACTAACAACTACAAATCAGTTTATGTTGGCGGATTGTTTGGAAAGATTGAAACAATCAGCACAACTTTTACACTTCAAAAACAAACATCTTATTCACAAAGTGTTAAAGTAAACATAAATGTTGGAACAGAAGTTGGAACAGAAGAAGGCGGAGGAACATTTGCTGGCGGTGTTGTTGGAAGCTTTAATGGTGAATTTAATGTTGTCGCAGACGGCGAAAACGCTCAAATCGGATCTGACATTGTTTTAGACAAAGATCACAATGAATTGTCTGCAGGAATGATTTTTGGTGGTGTAGCAACAGGAAGCAGGATAGATATTTCAACAAACAAGCAACTTAAAATAGAAGGCTATATTTCGGTTAATAACACAGCTACTATAACAACTGCAAATATAGGAGGAATAGTCGGCAAAAATCAAGGTGTGTTAAACATCTCCAATGTTGACATTTCCTTTAAAACGTTTAAAGTTAGCGAAACAGCAAGTGCGTCGATTAACGATCAGAATTTTGAAGCGAGCGCAGTAAAAGAAATGTTATTTACAGCCACAACTATCAATGCGGGAGCGCTAGTAGGGTCAAACGATTCAGGGACAATAGCAATTGAAGGGAAGGATGACTCAACAGACCCTAACACGGCTTCTTTCAAAATTAACACTGCACAAGAAAACATATTACTAAATGCGACAACTATTAATGCTGGTGGACTTATTGGGCAAACGACTGGCTCGGGTGTTGTTTCAATTTCAAATTACATCAACAATCAGGCAGTCATCGTTGCTGTTGGAAACGCTGACTTAGGTAGCACAAGCGTTGGTGGAATGATTGGTCTTGGGCAAGTAGAGATGTCTCAAGACAAGACGTCTAGCGATAAGACACTTATTAAAATAGAAAGTTCTGCGAGCGATGTAAACATTTTTGTTAGCGAAAAGACTTTGTATGCAGGTGGATTGATTGGGGAATTGACAAACACTGATTCGACAGAAATTCCTCCAGCAATAGCTGAGGTTTCAATTTCTCGAAACGTCTTCTCTGGGGCAATCAAAGTTTATGGTGAAACAAGTAATCAAGGTGATCATATAATTGGTGGTATTTTAGGCTTAATTGAAAAAGACACGGGTAACACAAATATTAAAACCACAATTTCTTCTAACAAAACCTACGGAGATGTGATTTACACAACAGAAGCGACAACGACAACAGAAGAGACAAAGTTTAATAGCCTTAACAAATATTATTTCGGCGGAGTCGTTGGGTATGTCTATGCAAATGCAAAAAGCACGACTATAAGTGAAAACGTTGTTGCGTTTACAAACAACAATCAACTTCGAGCCATTTTAAATACAACTACTACAGGTTCAACTACTTCAGGTTCTGGTGCTTCACATTTTGCAGATGCGATGGTCGGCGATGCTGTTCCTTCAGATGATCCGGCCGGAGTCGGAAATGCTGATTCTCCAGTTGTTTATGAAGACAACAACTATTATTCTTCACAATTAGTGCTTGCAACAAGCGACAATGCAATCGATTTGAATTACTATACCACAGGCGTTTCAGGCTATTCTCCAAATGTCACAGAGGCAGACGGCACTGCGACTGCTTCAAGTTCTGCTTTAGACACAACGACAAAAAACACTACTATTATTGCCAAGTTAACTTCGGGTACTCCTTCGGTTGTAGCAGGAGTTTTGGGAACGAAACTTAATCCTATCATTAATGATGGCACTTCAACAACTTATTCGACTAACGGTATAACTTATTACACCACGCAATATCCAGGAACACAAACTGGCCCTTATGCCTTTATCGGAGATTGGGTGGTGATGAAAAATGACACATTAACAACTTTAAACGAACACAGCTTTATTTCTGGTGTCAATACCGTGTTGGAATATGAAGACACTTATAAAGACACTGCTTCCGGAGATAATCCAAAAGACGTGAAAGAAGGTGACACAAACAGAGGTGGAATTGTTGACACCATGAATGGTGGCATAGTTTATGCCTGCATTTCTTCCGGCACGTTGTCTGTTGGAGGAACCGTGACAGCAAACGTTGGTGGAATTGTGGGAAGCATGGCGTCGGGATATATTAATGAATGTTCATCGTCACTTAATGTGACTTATAGGGCAGGAAACGGAGGAACAGCGTCAGCTGTGGCAGTTGTTCTAACAGGAAACACTAAAAAGATATTCATAAACAACACCTACACTTCTGGCAATGTTACATCTTACATTGACGCAAACCTTTTTGCGTTTGTAAATGGGACAACTTCTACAAGCATTTCAAACAGTTACACGATTTCAAGAGTCGGCTGGAATGACTATACTTCATCAAACACAGCACCAGCTTCAACAATAACAATAGGTATAAGTGGTTCAAGTGTAAAAGCAGGCTTTTCATATGACCCAGACGCAATGGGAGATGCATATGGGAAAGAGGTGAAAGAAGATGAGACAGAAACTCAAATAAAATCATCTGATTGGATTTATCCTGCGTATTATGATAAAATAGGAAAAAGTGTGGGTTCCATTGACATCTCTGGTTGGTCGAAAGATGCAAGCGTAAACTATGGCTATCCAGTGCGTAATTTTGGCGCTTTTAAAGCTTACACTACTCGAGAAACAGTAGACGGAATAACCTACGACCTTATTCCTAACATAACAAAACTTAAACAAGCAAGTGACACAAACATCGAAAACAGCACAAACATCCCAAAAATAAATTACAAATTGGTTAATGACATCGACCTTGCAAAGACGACATATTCAAGCTCATTAAACGGTAACATTAATTTTAAAAGTGTTCCAAATTTCGACGGCGATGGCCATACAATCAGCAATTTGAAAGTTTATACACTGTTCAGCGAAGTTCAAAATATTTCGAATCTAAGAGTTATGGATGCTGTGCTAGGAGTTGTGGATGATGAGTTAAAAATTAATAAAGATGTGTTATCTAATCAACGCGCTGTTGTGGCGTTAGAGGTGACCGGCGAAGCTGAAAACGTAATTGCCTCAGGAACTTTGAGTTATAGTGCTTCATCAATTACAGATAAATACATTGGTGGTGTTTTTGCCCATGCTAGTGATAATGGGGTTATCGACGGTTGCAAAAACTACGTGAAGATGGATGTGACTTGTGATGGAATCGACATCGGAGGAGTTGTTGGAAAATCAGTAGGCACAAGCATTACAAATTGCTTTAACTATGCACCTATCAATGCTGTAAACAAAAACGCGAATGGCGGTGGCGGTTATGTGGCAGGTGTTGTCGGCAGTTGGAGTGCTAGTGCTACAGATAGTACTGTTTCAAACTGTGGAAACGAAAACACCGTGTTTAATGGATATACAATTACAGATAGTGGTATACCAGATCAAGAAAAAGCTAACTTTTGGACAAACAAGAGTGGCAATTATAGTGCAGCGGGCATTGTTGGTTGGACAAACACGGCCAGAAGCATTTCTAATTGTTATAACACTTCAATGATTAAAGCGGGGAATAAAAAAATAAATGCTACATCAGGTTCTTCCAAAGCAGCGGGTATTGTTGCATACACCGAAGGAACTGTTGATCGTTGCACAAACACAGGCTTTATCGAAGCCCTCGGCTCGACGGACGGGATGCATACAGCATTTTCTACTAGTGAAAAAGAAGGATATACTGTAAATAGTGTAGTAATAAGCAACGCTAATACGACAACTATATGGTATAAGAATAATTCCGATGGTATTGTAAATGTTTATGTCAGCCAAATTGGTTTAAATGGTGATAGTTTGGACGAGATTGGCTCTTCATGTTCTGCAACAGGTTCCGTTTATAAAAATGGTATGTTTTCAACTGACGCGAAATCGGTAACTGTTACTCCTCCTGACAACGAACCAATAAACAGTTCTAGTGCGACTGCGAGTTATATAGGTTTACATGGGGATGATATAAAAATATATAATATAGCTCCATCAAATGATGTTGTCATAGCTGAAACTGACGAACTTGGGGCAATGACAAAATTCTACATCAAATCCACTAGAACAATAATGTATGCTAATCAGATAACCAAAACGCAGACTCGTTATTGGAGTGTGGTTGACATCAATGGCTTGCACAAGGAGGGCACTACTTATCAAACCAATAAAAATTATTATGCTCAACAAGCGACTCAGTCGCAAGGATATGCGGGCACAGGCTATACTGAACCTTCAACAAACAGCACCTCATCTTCAACCACAACATCATCTTCAGGGAATATCCAAAATGTTATGATCGCAGGGAATGCGTATGCTTTTGTTGAAGATGCCGATGGATTTACGAATTCTGTAAACAATCAAACAAAAACGTCAACTGTTGAAGGAATAGTCGAAATAGATGGTCAAACAGTATCAGATTTAGTAGCGCAAGGATACAAATTCAATGTTGTTTTAAATTCAAATTATAATAAAGAATATATTTCAAATGCTTGGGCAGACGTTTCCATTGTTGATGGCAATGAGGGCAAAGAGCTTAGTGTAAGCATTAAATACGTTCCTGTAAAAAGCGTTAATGGCCTTGCAAATATTTCTTACACCATTAAAGCATTAAAAGACGATGAAACGATAGAGCAGTATTTAAATGCAAGCACCTTGATTTTTGAAGAGGGTGAAACTGCCGATAAAGGCACAGTTAAGATATACTATAGTGATACTAGTGGATTGACTGGAGGTGGTCAATATAAGATTGGGGACAAAGTGTTTACATACTTTATAGGTACTAATGGAGCACTTAGTTATTTCTCTTATTCTGGTAGCGACGCAGAAGAGGTTTATAATAATTTTAAAAATAAAGAATCTGTTTCGATTATCATAAATGAAGGGGATACGATCGACGCGACACAAAGCATAGTTTTAAACACATCCTCTCAGGTTGAAAGTATATCTACGAAAAACGAAAAAACATATTTTTCAAATACTGACAGACCTTGGCTACAAAGTTATGCAGTTGAAGGGGGACATTCTAGTAGCGGTTCAGGTTCACATAAGTTGACAAACTCTTTCCAAATAAAAGGCAAATTGTCTTCGTTTGATGTTTCATATAAATATGACAATACGGATGGTTTTAGAGCCGATTGGGAGATTTTAAATGTTAAGGAACAGGCTCAATCGACGGGTGAGTTTAGGTTCGGCTTACTTTCATCGAACAAATGTTATGTAACAGCAAAAATGACTTATAATGAAGATTCTAAAATTACAACAATATTGTTGGAATGCATTTGGACCTGGGGAAATTTATTAGGCAACCCAGAATTCAACGATCTGGCATTAGAGGTTAAATATACATTCCATTTTGATAATACAGGAGATGAAATAACAAATTATCTTGAAGACGATTTTGCTACATATTCTTACTCAACTTTAGATTCTGGTGACAAGCAATTGAATGTTGATGTAAAAGAAGGTGTTGACCCTTCTCTAGTTATAGTCGATGGCAAAGCTAAAGCAATAATGACTGATTCCGAAAATCGCACGTTAACCTTTAATGGAGAAGTTTCTTCAATTTCAAAAATTGTTATAAGTCAAGCAGAGTGGGAAGATGCCATCAATTTTAATGATAGCAACGGCGATGGGTATGTTGATCAAATTGCCTTTAAAATTAAGGATGACCATGCGACAGTATACACGGTTAATGACACAACAAAATCTATTATGCCAACAGCAACAAACAGAGAACTTGTTTTTGACCTTGATGATAATTTGAATTCGCTGACTATAACAAGAAAAGCATTGCTGTATAACTCATCTTCATCTTTGACCTATGAAGACGAAGGTATTGTAAAAGTTGAGGGAAACCCTGCAACAGCAACTGTTTACACGTTGCACCCAGTGTTATATAAAGCTACTTACGATGAAGATGGTAATATCAACAACTTTATGGACATCGAAATAAATACTGACAATACATTTGTTTTAAATGGAATAACTTACACAGCAACTATAGATTCAAAAAATTTAATTATTACTTCGGTAAGTCAAGACGGGCAAAATTTTACGACCATCTTCCCTGAAAGTCTTATTAATTTAAATGGCAAATTGTATTCTTACACCTTGTATAAAAATGATGAAGGGGTATTACAAATGAGTCTGTTGGAAGCATATTTGGGCGAGGGTGGAATTGTTGATGTTGACGGAACAACTATCTTGTATGAAATTTATGGAGAACCAGGGAATTATTCAATTTATCTTTATGATTCTTCTCTAAATCCAATTAGTGAAAATTCAGACACTGGTTTGTTTAGCATAAATTCTTCTACATTTATGTTGGATGAATATTTAAAGGAAAGCGAGTTAACCGTAACACCTGTTGTAGAAGACGGGAAATTGACGGTTGAAGTTCCTGATGGCTCAACAGCAAAATTTGATTCATTTTCTGTGATTGAACTAAAATATCAAGCAAAAGCTCCTAGTGTTGATATAGTTTTGCCTATTAATTACAATACTTACACTTTAGAAAAAGATGATTATGTAAATAAAATAACATACAAAATTAATGACGCAACTGCTGTTACAACAGATTCTTCAACAATAACATTTGGCCCATATCCTCAAGCAAGTCAAATCGAGATCACTAAAAAATATAAAGAATATTCTAACAGCGAAGCAACACTATCTGTTAGATTGGATTCGTCTGGCACCTTGTATTACAGCGGAATTGTTTTAACAAAGGATATAACGATCGGTACATTAAGTGAAGATCTTGCTTTAAATTATAATTTAGCAGGTAATGGTAAGATAATCAATTTTATTCGTAAAGATGTTGCTAAAAATAGTTTATTTAGTTCTATGAAAAATGACTTTATTAAAGATGTTGCCATTGCGGGTAGTTTGATTTATCCAGAAAGGGATACGGGTATCTTATCAAAAAAAATTAGTTCTTCACTAATAAACACAAGCGTTTATGGCACAATTGATTTAAATAGAAGTCTTTATTGTGGTGGTGTTGCTTATGCGATAGAAAGCAATCCTACAAATTTAAAAAGCTATGTTTCAATTTCACATGACACATCAAATGTAACCAGTAGAAGTTCCAATAATAATGAAACTGGCAACATGGCTGGTGTGGCTTGGGAAATGTCTGGTGGGGAAGACGTTTATTATTATGGCACGATCATTGGAACAAACGGGGCACATGGCACCACTTACTACCATGATCGCAATAAAGATGGTGAGGAAGGTCAAGGTGTGTTTGCGCTTGCACGCAAGATCACTTCAGCTCCAAAAGAATTTACTTTTGAAGGGATTATTAAAGCTGGTGATGGAGGCAGTGGCTCTCGAGGTCTTGATGGCAAAGGTGGGAAGGATTCGGTAGATGGATCCGCACCTTATAATGGAACATATGGTAGTGAGACAGGAGGTTCGGCTGGTAATGCTGGCGGAGCATATAGCTATCAAATTAATAGCACAGAAACAAATCCGACATCTCCTATTAGTATTATAGGATCGTATGTAATATACAGTAGTGACGGATCGGTTGGAAGTCGTGGTAATGACGGCTGGGGCGGTGTGAATTTGTCGTGCTACAACTTTAGTTGTAAAGACGTAGAAAGAGATACGGATTATCGAACCAAACGGTTATACGATTACCCTATTAAGGATACCCCCGCAAACCAACAATATGGTGAAATTTATATTCACGGAAGTGTTGGGAATTCGTATGATCAAGTAACGACTAATTATTGGGTATATCCTAAAATTGATTTAGGTGCGAATTCTGTCGGCGATGATGGTAAAGTGAAAGTAGAAAATAAGAATGCAGATGATAGCTATTGGTTAGAAATTACTTTTGTTAAGAAGAATGCTATTGGTGGTAATGGGGCTAAAATAGTAAACTATAATGGAGACGACACCAAAAATATACAAGGGAATGAAATATTTATTGTTTATGCAGGGAAAATAATACATAATAACTCATTTGGCCAAAAATATACAATAACCCTTAATATCAAATGTTTTAATGTTTCAACCCCTACAAGCGCTGTGTTGATAAATAAAGATGGGAAACAATATGTCTGGGATCAAGAAAAAAATCAGTATATTTGGGGTAAAGTTGCTTAAACTAAAAACATCGACTAAAAAGTCGATGTTTTTTATTAGATTTTTTAACGGGATATAAAAACTTAATTTCTGTTTTGCTATGGTAAATTTAATTATAAAAATGATGCAGAATAAGTAGTTAAAAGTAGCAATAAAAATAATAAATTTAAATATTTTATTAATGTTTATCCTTTTATATTAAAATATTTGAACAAAATGTTATAAAATTTTTTTTATTTTATCAAAAAGTAAAATTCGCTTTGATTTGATCGGGCGCTATGTTAAAATATGCTTGTTCGTAATAGGGGGTATTTGATGGCTAATCATACTTTTGCTAAAAACAAAGGTGAATTGCTTGATAAATTGTATGACGACGATCTTTTTCTTACAAACGAAGAATTGACTGAATTGGCCTTATCTTATGTGCTTCCTAGAAGCGATAATAAAATTCTTGCGAGAGAGTTGCTTGAAAAGTTCGGTTCTTTTTCAAACATCATTATGTCCGACTGGCTTATCTTAAAGGAAAATATGACCGAACGATCGGCAAAAGCGCTTTCTTTGTTGTTTAATGTGTTTGAATATTATATAGAATCAGGGATTGACAAACGCTATAAATTAAACAACGATGAAAACGTTGCAGATTTCTTTGAAGAACTTTTAAGATTCAAGCAGATTGAAGAAACGTTTATCGTTGGCATTGATGCGAAAGGAAACATTAAAAGCAAAAATAAGCTTTCGCGTGGAGGCATAAAAAGTGTGGGCGTAAGCACTCATGATGTTGCAAGGTTTGTTGCTACAACAAAGCCAGCCAAATGCTTTATGTGTCATAATCACCCTAATGGTAGCGCGGTGCCATCAAGTGCTGATGTTAAAGGCAATGAAATCATGATGTCTCTTTGTAAAAAGCTTAAAGTTGAGTTTTTAGATCATATAATCGTTGGAATTGATGGAGTGTTTAGTTTGCTTAGAAATCAGTTTTTACGTAAATTTAATTAAATTAACACAAAAAATGGAACGAAAACTTCCATTTTCTTTATTTAAGTAGGAGGAAGAATGGACGTTTCACAAAAGAACGTGCATGGTGGACATAGAAAACGTTTGATGGACACAGTTTTAAAAGTTGGCTTAAATAATGTTAGCGAAATTCAAGCCATGGAGTTTGTTTTAACTTACATTTTCCCACGCGGTGATGTCAATGAACTTGCCCATAGCCTCTTAGATAAATTTGGTAGTTTTGCAAACGTGCTCGATGCAGAATGGCAGGAAACAACAAAAGTAAGTGGAATGGGTGAGCGTTCTGCCAAGATGTTGCACGGTTTAGCAAAGCTTTTTAATTGTTTTTCGGAAGACGTGCTTGATGACAAATTCACTTTTAATTATAGATCAGACGTCAGTGATTATTTTGAAGAACTTTTGCGTTATCAAACTAATGAAAAGTTTTACATAATAGGCATCGATCCAGCGAGACGTGTTAAAATGAAATATCATATGATTGGGCCTATTCGCGAGTGCTTTGATGAACGTGAGGTCGCAAAGTTAATTACAACTTTTAAACCAGCCTATTTGTTTTTAGCGCACAACCATCCTACGTCAGACAGTCGCCCTAGCCAAGATGATGTGGAGGTTTATGAAAGAGCAAGCGAGCTTTGTGCAGATTTGGGCTTGACTCTCATAGATTACATTATTGTTGGGTACGACGGAATCTATGGGATAACAAGTCAAATGGATTACACTAAATTTTAAAATTTAATAAATTTTGAAATAATTGCACCCAAAAGCCCGCCGATAAAAGATGACACAAAAACAGCGACTACTAGCAGTAGGGGTCTTTTGCGATCTTTCTTTTCTTCGTTTTCTTTTTCAGTGAGTTGATTGCCGAGAGGGAGCATACAAAGGCAATACACCCTTTCGTCGTCATATTTAACATGAATACACTCACTTCTTTCAAGAAAAGTTATTATGTGGTCGAGTCCGTCTTCGTCCATACGAAACTTTGATGGCAAAGCTGAAATTATGTCGGCCTTGTCGACGATTTTATATCCTGATGTTTTACATTCTTTTTGCAAAATTTTTAAAACTAGTTTTGATTTTAAATCTAACATATTTTTATTGTTTGTATTTATAATAAAATAATGTGTAATTTTTTCGACAAATTTCGAAAAATGCAAATTCTAGTCTTGACAACTCAATATAAAAATTGTATTATAAGGTAATAATTTATTTAAAGGAGCCAGCATGCCTAAAAATAAATATAGCGAAGAAGAGTTTTTAGATAACACATTAAGTTATATAAATATGTTTGAAGCGGTTGTAGATCCAGAAATTGATGAAAACAATAAGGATGAACAATATTATCGTGACATAAAAGCAGTTAAATATTTTGATGAAGAAATAGCAAGGCTTGAAGGCGAGTTTAATAAGAATGGATATCAAAAGATTTTAGAAGAATTAAATTATGCGAAAGAAAGAAGAAATGAAATTGTTAAGCAAATATTAAGAGTTTATGAATTAGATAAAAAATTAAAGGCTTTAGATCCGCAATTGGTTGAGTCTTTAAGAAAAGCCGTAAAATTTTATTTTCCTTACATGTCTTTTAATAGAATAAGTGTTGATGCAATCGATCCTAAGACAGAAATAGGGCAATATGTTTTAGAAAAAATAAAAGGTGTAAACATTGTTGAAGAGATAAACAAATGCAATGTGAATGTAGAAAGAGCACTATTTAGAATCGTGCAACCTGTTTTTGATTTTGTTGTGTTTAAACAAAATATTAAAAGCAAAAAATCAGTTATATCAAAAGATGAGATTGCAATAGTTGTAAATACTTTACAAAATTTTGTTAAACATGCTGATTGTTATGATATTGATTTTTCAAAATATGACGAAGGCAAATGTAAGCCAGAAGATTTTTATAAAAATCTTTTAAGTGAAAATACAGAAGCCTTACAATTGTTTGCGAATATTACAAATGTTAATATTGATGTTGCAAAGGAATACATTGGCATTCAAAAACGTATGAAAAAAAATGAGGAAGAATTAGAAAGGCAAGCAAAAGAGATAGAGGCGGTTTTAGATGCTAGACAGGACAGAGAAGGCTATTACGATCCTAGAATTGAAGACCTGTCAAATGAGTTTAACGAAAGTTATAGCCTATTCTTAACGGCAAAGCAGAAAAGATTGAATAGTATGCTAACAATTGACGAGTTAGCTCAAATGTCCACCTCACTAGAAGTGAAAAAGGCTATAGCTGAAAAGGAAGCCGAAAGAGACAATGCAAAATTTGGTCGCTAAAAAAATAGCGACTTTTTTAATATTTTTGGTCGTTTTTATATGTAGATTTGACTTATTTTGTGTAAATGTTTCAAACAAAGGCAATAACAAATTCGACCTAGTTTTTTTCGAGGTGTTTTTTGTCACGGAAAGCCAAACTTGTTATGTCATATTTATGCAAGGTGTGTCCAAAGAAACGAACATGCCTTGTTTCACCAAGCGAAATTGCAGGGGCATTGTCTAAAAAGTTTGTCTTGTCGGTTTCTGAAATAGATGAAATTATGAGCGAACTTTCAAATGAAAACTATATAGATTTTGTTGTTTCTGAAAGCAAAATGGGTTATTATTATTGTGTAACATTAAAAAAGAAGGGCCAAACATATGAAGTTGACAGTCGAAGACAAAAAAAGACCTTTGGGTTGCTTGTTTTAAGAAGTTTGTTTTTGGCTACGGTCAGTTTTATTTTTGGCCTGGTGTTAAAAATGATTTTTAAAGGATAAAATGAAAGATTTTAAATTACATTCTCCTTTTATGCCGTCTGGCGATCAACCGCAAGCGATAGACAAGCTTGTGGAAGGGTTTCAGGAGGGTTTAAAAGACCAAGTTTTGCTTGGTGTTACGGGCAGTGGGAAGACTTTTACAATGGCAAATATTATTCAAAAGTTAAACCGTCCCACGTTAGTTATTGCTCATAACAAAATTTTAGCGGCACAATTGTGCAACGAATTTCGCGAATTTTTCCCAGAAAACCGTGTAGAATTTTTTGTTTCTTATTATGATTATTATCAACCAGAAGCTTACATAGTAAGCACAGACACTTATATAGAAAAAGACATGTCTATAAATGACGAAATTGACAAATTACGATCTTCAGCAACCTCATCTTTGTTGGAAAGAAGAGACACCATTGTGGTTGCATCAGTTTCCTGCATTTATGGTTTGGGGAGCCCTGAGGAATATTACAATTTGCATATTTCTCTTAGAAAAGGCGACTTTGTCGGCAGAGATGAAATTGTGCGAAAATTGATAGACATACAATACACAAGAAATGAAATGGATTTTAAACGCTCGACTTTTAGAGCTAAAGGTGATGTGTTGGACATTTTCCCAGCCAATCAGTCGGAAATGGCAATTAGGGTTCAGTTTTTTGGTGATGAAATTGAAAAAATATATGAGTTTGAACCTGTTTCTGGCACGCTCATAAACGAAGTGAATTATGCCGCGATTTATCCAGCAACGCATTATGCTGTGGGCAATGCTAGGCTTCAACGTGCAATTGAGCAAATAAGTGTTGATCGCGAAAAAGCAATTAAAGATTTTGAAGATCAAGGCAAACCGTTGGAAGCTGAAAGAATAGGACAAAGGGTTGCTTATGACCTTGAAATGATGGGAGAACTTGGTTATTGTAGTGGTATAGAAAATTATTCGAGATATTTTGATGGAAGAAAACCGGGCGAGCCACCTTTTACCTTAATAGATTATTTTCCCAAAGATTTTTTAACCATTATTGATGAAAGCCACATGACTTTGCCTCAGATAAGGGCGATGTACAACGGTGATAAAGCTCGCAAAGCTAGTTTGGTTGATTATGGTTTTAGACTTGAAGCAGCGAAGGATAACCGTCCTTTAAAATTTGATGAGTTCAATGAAAGGCTTGGCCAAACTTTATATGTGTCTGCAACACCAGCAAAGTACGAACTTGAAAAGGCTGGACAGGTCGTTGAGCAATTGTTGAGGCCTACCGGCCTTTTGGATCCTACAATAGAGGTGCGTCCGTCAAAAAATCAAATAGATGATTTGATGAGTGAAATAAAAGCCACAATTTCACGCGGAAATCGTGTCTTGGTTACAACTTTGACAAAAAAGATGGCTGAAAGTTTGACGACATATTTAGGGGATAGAAAATTTAAAGTAAAATATCTCCATTCCGAAATTGACACCATGGAACGTGTTGAAATCATCAATGGATTGCGAAATGGAGAATTTGACGTTTTGGTGGGGATAAATCTTTTACGTGAAGGCTTGGATATGCCGGAGGTGGAATTGGTCGCAATTTTAGATGCTGACAAAGAAGGGTTTTTGAGGTCTGAAGGCGCGCTCATTCAAACTGTTGGACGAGTTGCAAGAAACCAAAATGGTCGAGCTATTATGTATGCAGATGAAATAACCGATTCAATGAAGCGTGCGATTGATGAAACAGCAAGGCGTAGAAAAATTCAAGATGAATTTAACAAAGCACATGGAATTGTGCCTAAAACAATTAAAAAAGCTGTTAAAAACACACTTGAAATAACTAGGAAAGTAGGCGAGGGCGACATAGCTAAAAAGGATATACCGGCAGAGATTGAACGTTTGACCTCTATGATGAAGCTTGCATCCAATTCGCTAGATTTTGAAAGAGCTATCGAACTTAGAAATAAAATTCTAACTTTAAAAAAGAAATTGGGGAAAAAATGATAAAAACACATTTTAATATAAACTATAGAAGTTTAAAAATAATGTGTTTTGTGGTATAATAAGGCTATGGAAAAAGAAATAAAAATTATTGGAGCGAAGGAAAACAACCTTAAAAATATTAATTTGACATTGCCACGTGACAAACTCATAGTTTTTACAGGAGTGAGCGGTTCGGGTAAAACATCTTTGGCATTCGGGACCATTTATGCTGAGGGACAAAGACGCTATATTGAAAGTCTTTCTTCGTATGCACGCATGTTTTTAGGGCAAGCACAGAAGCCAGATGTTGAAGCTATTGAGGGATTGTCGCCATCGATCTCCATTGATCAAAAAACTACGAACCACAACCCAAGGTCAACGGTCGGCACTGTGACTGAAATTTATGATTATTTAAGATTGCTTTTTGCTCGTGTAGGAACAACATATTGTCCACACTGTCATAAAAAGATAGATAGGCAAACTATTGACCAAATTGTTGACGCCGTTTTGTCGCACGAAACGGGCACAAAAATAACATTACTTGCACCTGTTGTTCGAGCTCAAAAGGGCGCGTTTGCCAAACTATTTGAAAATTTAAAAAAAAGCGGATATGTTCGCGTCATTGTAGATGGAAACATGTGGACTTTGGAAGAACAAATCAATCTTGATAAAAATTTGAAGCACGACATCAAAGTCGTCGTGGACAGGCTTGTTATTAGAGATGGAATAGAGGGCAGGCTTGCTGAAAGTTTGGAAGCTTGTTTACGTCTTGCCGAAGGGCTAGCCATTGTCGATTTTAATGGTGAAGAAGAGCTGTTTTCAACAAATTATTCTTGTCCAACTTGTGGCTGGTCCTTAGAGGAACTTTCTCCAAGATTGTTTTCATTTAACGCTCCATTTGGGGCTTGCCCAAATTGTTCTGGGCTTGGTGAGATTGCCGACATTGATGAGGGCTTGATATTGAAAAACTCAAACCTTTCTATCAGTCAGGGTGCTTTTAATTTGACAGGTTGGAGATATGAACCAGAAAGCATGGCAAAGCGTTATTTTGACGCGCTGTCAAAAAAATATGATATTGATCTTAATATTCCTGTAAAAGATTTGCCAAAAAATCACTTGAAGATTTTGTTGTATGGCAACAACGGCGAAAAACTTGATTTGTTTGAGGACGAATATCGAAACAAAACAGCTGAGCATTTTCGTGGGAGCAAGGTTTTAACATTTGAAGGATTAATACCAAATTTAAAAAGAAGACTTGCAGAAAGCAAAAGCGAATTTATTAGATTTGAAATTGGAAAATTTTTGACAAATCAAACATGCAAGGTGTGCAATGGCAAACGATTAAATGAATCTGCGCTTTCTGTAAAAATTGACAAAAAAGATATAATAGAACTTTGCGATATGCCCGTAAAAACACTTTTACCTTATTTTGAAAACATAAAGTTAAGTAATGATAAGATGGCTATTGCAGAGAGTATTTTGAAAGAAATTAAAGCAAGGCTTAAATTTTTGTCAGATGTAGGGTTAGAATATTTAACATTATCACGCTCGGCAGAAACGCTTTCAGGGGGCGAGTCACAACGTATTAGACTTGCAACGCAGATTGGATCGGGGCTTGTTGGCGTGCTTTATATTTTGGACGAGCCGTCGATTGGATTACATCAACGCGACAACGACAGATTGCTTGCAACCTTAAAAAGATTGCGAGATTTAGGCAACACCTTAATTGTCGTAGAACATGATGAGGACACAATGCGATCTGCTGATTGGATTGTGGACGTTGGGCCATATGCTGGTGTGCACGGTGGTGAAATTGTTGCAAATGGTCCGTTAGATGAAGTGCTAAAAAGTGAAAATTCAGTTACTGCAAAATTCTTGCGTGGTGATGAAAAAATAGAAGTCCCATCTCAAAGAAGAGAGCCAAATGGTTATTTAAAAGTTTATGGTGCAAGAGAAAACAACTTAAAAAAATTGAATGTCAATATACCACTTGGTGTGATGTGTGTTGTTACGGGAGTATCTGGAAGTGGCAAGTCAAGTTTGGTAAATGGAGTCGTTTATCCGTACTTGGCGGGGAAGCTAAATGGCAGTAGAATTGAACAAGGAAAAGTTGAAAAGATAGAAGGTATTGAACAGCTTGATAAAGTGATTTGCATTGACCAGGCGCCTATTGGCAGAACCCCTCGAAGCAATCCTGCGACTTATACCGGCTTGTTCACGCCGATAAGAGAACTTTTTGCTGCGACAAAGGAGGCCAAAGAGCGAGGATATACTGCTAGTAGATTTTCCTTTAATGTGCGCGGTGGTAGATGTGAAGCATGTGATGGCGCCGGTGTTAAAGAAATAGAGATGTACTTTTTGCCAGATATTAATGTGCCATGTGAAGTGTGCAAGGGGAAAAGGTATAACCGTGAAACTTTGGAAGTGAAATATAAGGGTAAAACTATAACCGAAGTGTTGGATATGACCGTTGAAGAAGCACTAGCATTTTTTCAAAACATACCAACCATTAAAAATAAATTGCAGGCACTTTTTGATGTTGGATTGTCTTATATAAAATTAGGACAGCCTGCAACCACGCTTTCAGGTGGTGAAGCACAAAGAGTCAAACTTGCGACTGAACTTTCAAAACGTGAGACGGGTAAGACTTTTTATATCTTAGATGAGCCTACAACAGGTTTGCATATGTATGATGTTAAAAAACTTATTGCGATATTAAATAGATTGGTTGAAAACGGCAACAGTGTCCTTGTTATTGAACACAATCTTGACGTCATTAAATGTGCTGATTATATTCTGGATCTTGGACCAGAAGGAGGCGATGGCGGAGGAGAGTTGGTGGCTGAAGGTACACCAGAGAAAGTTGCTAAAAATAAAAATTCATACACAGGTCAATTTTTAAAAAAAATGTTAAACGAGTGACGGCATCGCCTCCGCTAAATGCGGAGGCAACGCTACTTTAGTAGCGTTTGGCACTTTTTTAAAAAAAGTGCTGATGCCGTCAAGCATACTTGCATTTTTATAACATAAGTGCTAAAATACTTTCATGCGAATTGTAAATTTGTCGTCAGGTAGCGACGGCAATATGACTTATGTTGAAAGCGAAAATGTCAAGCTGTTGGTTGACATAGGTCTTTGTTGCAAGGAGGCAGAAAAAAGATTGCTTGCTGTTGGAGTCCAACCTTCACAGATTGATGTTATTTTGGTTACTCATGAGCATAATGATCATATTAAAGGTGTTGATGCATTTTCAACAAAGTTTGATATACCAGTTTTCGCGCATAGAAATGTATGGCAAAATATGAATTATAAGTTAATCAAGACGCCATCTAAAAACAGAAGATTTTACGAAACAGATGGTTTTAGATTGAGAGATTTGCAGGTTAAAGCAGTAGAACTTCCACATGATGTGCCTTGTTATGGTTATATTTTTGAAAATAATGAAAAAAAGATAAGTATTTTAACTGATGTCGGGCATACTAACGAAAGGATACTTAATTGTATTCAAGGCAGTCAGCTGGTTTATATTGAAGCAAACTATGACAAAGACCTATTGGTTGCAAACATGAAATATCCACCTGCTTTAAAACGTAGAATTTCGTCAGGACATGGACATTTGTCGAACAAGGAGTCAGCACTGATGATTCGAGCATTGGTGGAAACAGGGACACGACAAATTGTGCTATCACATTTAAGCAAGGAAAACAATTCGCCATCGTTAGCTTATAATTACATATCAAATTTTCTTAGAGAGTATGGCATTATTGAAGGTGAGCATTTTAAGATAGATGTTGCGACAACTGAAATAGGGACGATGTTTAGACTTTAAAACAAAACAGCTGATCATTAAGGAGTTTAAAATGAGAAAGTTGTTTTGTTTTTTTATTACAGTTTGTTGCGTGTTTTCAGGTGTAACCATGTCAGGGTGTTCAAAACAAGACGCTGATAATGTTGATATGCAGGTCCGCATGCTTTCAACATCAAACTTCGTTGACGCAGGAGAGATGTTGTCAAATGCGCGCGCGGCAGTAGTCGGAATCGCTGTTGACTACCCAGATAGTTATTCGATAGGAAGCGGATTTGCTATCAGTGGAAACGGTTTAATACTCACAAACAATCATGTCGTCGAGGGCGGTGGCCAAATCACTTTGTATTATGCGGACAAAACAAAGGGGAACGCGAAAATGATATGGACAGATCCTGGGCTTGACGTTGCCGTTTTGCAATCAGAAAGAGCTATTCCTTATTTGGATACAAACATAGATGGGGTTTCAATTGGTGAGCCTGTTTATGCTCTTGGGACACCCTTAACATTAGAATTTAAGCATACTATTACACACGGTATAGTGAGTGCAACGAACAGAACACTTGAAAGTCAAAGTTTTTCTGGTCAAACTTCTTTCATGCAATCTTTAATTCAGCATGATGCAGCTATTAATCCTGGGAATTCGGGCGGACCTTTAATTAACAGTAACGGACAAGTTGTTGGTATCAACACGTTGAAGGCGACTGAGGGCGAAGGGATCGGCTTTGCAGTTCCAATAGAAATAGGTAAGATAGCAGTTGAACAAATTTCTAAGAATTCAAATTTCACTTCTCCATATTTAGGTGTTTTTGGTTTTGACAGTGACATTGCTCTCGCATATGGCGAAAAGCTTAAACAAAATGGTGTTTTTGTTGTGTCAGTAGATTCACCTGCGGTTGAAGCAGGGATATCCAAGGGAGATTTAATCATCAAGGTTGCAGGCAGAGAAATAGTAAATCTTCTGGACTTAAAAGAAGCAATTTTAAGCTCGCAAAGGGGTGAAGCGGTTTTGGTGGAATACATCAGAGACGATGAGGTCAAACAAACATTAGTAACTTTAAAATAATTTTAAATTTGATATTGAAATTCTTTTTTTAATGTGTTACAATATAGTAACTGTTAAATATTTATATAATAGTTACTAACTCTTTCTTTTGATAAAAGGAGAAAAGAATGACAATATCAGATTTTATATATGATCATTTTGCAGGATTAAAAGGCGGATTAAAAAAGGGAAGCTATTCTCCATTAACAATGGTTTCTTTAAAAAACACCGCATTAAAGGCACTTCGCGTGCAATCTCAAGAAAAGAAAAGGTTTTTTGGGCAAGATGCTCTTTTGCCTTTTACAAGTGTTTCAACGAAAACCAGTGTAAAAGAAGACGGAACGTTTGATGTTGCTTTTGAAAACAGACCGTTGGGTAAGATAAAGAAAGATCTATGGCAAATTTTAACATCAGGAATGTTTTCTGAAAATTTAATGACAGAAAAAAAACAGAAGATTGATCATTATAAAAATGAAAAAAACGCTGGATTTAAAATTTATAGCGCTTTTGTTAATGAAAAGGATTATTGGAAAACAAAAATTGACACTAATAAAACATATGAACAATATGTTGATTTGTTGATTTCAAATGGTGAGGCGAAATCGAAAGGTGGTAGATTGGAGATAGTCGTTGATGACATTGAAAAAGGAAAAAATTTTATTGTCAGTGGGCCATCAATAATATTAGCGACAAACATTTATCAACTTCATAAGTTGGCTAGGAAAGAAAATATAAACGAAAACATTATTGAACCTGTTGTATATCTGGCATCTCTTTTAATGTTGCCAGCTATGGTTTCTAAAGAGGACATTAGAAGCGATAAAGATTTTTCATTGGAACTGTCAAGGAAGCTACTGCCATATTTATATGAAAGCATAGGCAAAAAAATAGAAGACAGTTTTGGCGACGTTGTTGCAAATTTTGCGGTTAAAATCGCAAATGATCGAATAGAAAAATTAAATCAAGACATAGAAGAATATAACAAAGACAAAGATGATAAAGAAAAGTTAGAAAAATATTTAAAAATTGACAATTTTTATTACGATGCTAGACTTGAAGAGCTTTTAGATCAAAGAATAACTAAATTTCAAGATTTACCTATTAGGTGGGCAAGAGAAGGGTCTAATTATAAATGGACAATTGTTAATAAAGATGGAACTGTTGAGAATTTGTTTGTTACTGATGATGAGAAATTGGAAGAAGAAAGTTGTGATTATGCCTTCAAGTCTTTAGAATCAAAAGATGAGGCACAAATTTTAGCTGCATTTGAATTTTTTGACAATCAAATAACAAACGAAAAAAATCATGATAAAATTGTTGACACGTTCGAAGAGGTGGCAGAAATTTTGTTTTCCAATTTAATATTGCTCTCATATGTGAATAAAAAAGGTCAAATTGATCAAGGAAACAGAGAAAATATGGAACAAATTTTTACATTACCTCTTGTTCAATGCTTAGGTAATATGGACAGAAAAGGCATTATAAAGGCAGAACAGAAATCATACGAATCAGTTAAGAGGTTGTTTAAAGAAGCCGGAAAAGAAAAAGAATTTGAAGATAACTTTAAATATTTTAATCACAGATATAATCGCGAAAGAATTTCCACAGATTACATTAAAAAGACGAGTAAAATAGTTTTATCGGAATTAAGAAAAGCCCAAAACAAAAAAAGTACGAAAAAGGGCAATGAAAAAATAGTTGAATCGGCACTTCAAAAGTTATTGTCAGAGTTTTCTCTCAGTTATCCAAAAGGCATGCTTACTGGACTTTATAAAGGAATATTACCAAGTGATTTTAACAGCGATAACAGTGAGAGAAAGAGCGATTATCAAAATCTATACGATGCTGTTTTTAACGGGAATGAAATTTTAACCAGTGATAGCTCCTTAGAAATATATTTTAAAGTATTATGCCACGTTGGTAAAAATTTGGACGCCATAAAAAAACTTGGTGACAACAACCCTGACACAGTCATCGATGAAAATGCAGTTAGAAGCATCTCAAAAGATAAAAAAGAAATCAAAAATGAAATTAAGGACATAATAAATGACGTTTTAAAACGTTGATGATAAACAAAAAGGATAACTAAATTGAAGTGGGAACTGCAAGATTTACTTCAAAAGTAGTTATCCTTTTTTCTACAATAAACGATGGTTTTAAAATTCACTTAATATTTTAAAAATTTTAACAAATTCAATTATGTTTTATTTTGGCTATTTAACAAATTTTTTATTTTGTGTGCGACCACATCTTCAACATATTTTTGACCAAGAAGACAATATTTTCTTTGATCAAAATTTTCTGGGTTATCTTTAAGTGATTGTCTAATTCCAGCTGTGAAAGCAATGCGAAGATCCGTGTCTATGTTTATTTTAACTATATTGTGCATTTGGACGGCCATTTTTGTAAGTTCTTCGTTTACACCCTTTGCGTTTTTTAAATTTCCTCCGTTTTTGTTTAAAACATCAACGTATTTTTCGTTTACTGATGATGCTCCGTGTAAAACAAGAGGAAAGCGAGGTAAACATTTTTCTATCTGCATTAAAATATCAAATCTTAATTTGCTTTCACCTTTAAACTTGTATGCGCCATGACTGGTTCCTATCGCAACGGCAAGCGAATCAACGTTTGTGCGTTTGACAAATTCTTTGGCTTTTAGCGGGTCGGTAAAATGATTTTCTTTTACGTCGACGTTATCTTCAACACCACTCAATTGACCAAGTTCACCCTCAACAAAAACACCTTTTGCATGAGCATATTCACAGACCTGTTTTGTCAACGACACATTTTCTTCAAAAGGTAAAGAACTTGCGTCAATCATAACAGAATCAAATCCCAGATCGACGGCTTTTTTGCAAATTTCGAAGCTTTTGCCATGGTCTAAATGCAAAAAAATTGGTACTTTGCAACAGTTTTTAATAATTTTAACGTTTTCTACAACATATTCGTCTCCCATGTATTCAAGAGCGCTTTCTGAAACGGCTAAAATAACGGGACTATTTAACTTTTCCGCTGTTAAGGCTATCGCTTTTAAAACTTCCAAACTGGAAAAATTAAAAGCGCCAAGCGCGAAACCTTTGCTTACTGCCTTTTTGTAATAATATAACAAATCTTTCATACGACAAATTATATCATATTTTCGCAAATTTATCAACGTATTTTTATTTAGGAGAAAAAAATGAAGAAAAATATTTTAGTTTTATTGTTGTTGGTATGTTTGTCTTTTTCATTTTCTGGTTGCGATGAAGAGAAAGATAATCTTAGCTTAGTTAAGGACAATATGTCGGAATATGGGGAAGTCTATTTTTTTTCTGACAATCCAGATTTGCCAATGTCAGTAGTGTCTGGTTATCGAGAAGAGCCATACAAATATGACGGTAAAAGTGAGATAAAATTTGATTTCGCTCTCGTTATTGCACGGTTAGACAACGCAGATGATGAATATCTCGACGTAACTATTGACGGTCAGCAACAAAAAGTCTTGCTAAAGTACAACTTTTTAACAGGCACTCATGTTGCCGATTTGCAGACAAAACTCAGCGGTGATGAAAAAATTTGCATATCTTACCTTGGACGAGAGGCAAATGTGATTTGCAAATCCAAAGATTTTTCTGTAAATGCAGAAAAAGCTCTTGAAATTGGCACTCAATATTTTAATGAAAAGATTGACAAGGTTAGAAGCGGGAGCAAGCTTAATGCTGAATGTTATCTAAAATTATTGGACGATATCTCGGGAGGCTTTAGTGAGGTTTATTGGTTGTTTTCTATTTACACCTCAGATGGTGAAATGTCAAATGTAATTATTTCAACAGCAAATGGGCAAATTCTTGCAAATGGTGGTCAAAATTTGATATAATGTTGCAAAGGAGAAAAGATGCAGGCAACAAAGAAGGAAAAACAGCGCGCGATTGTAATTGTAGTTATAACAAAAAATAAAGACAGCAAGAACAGAAAATTAGATGAAATTATTCGGCTTGCAGAGTCGACAGGTATTGAGGTTGTCGCTTCTTTTTCGCAAACTATAAAGGAATTTAATAAAGGAACCGTCATAGGAAGCGGAAAGGTTATCGAAATACAAAAATTCTTAAAAGAAAATCCGGTTGACGTAGTTATAGTTGATTATAAACTGACGGGCTCTCAAATCTCCAATCTTTCAGATGCATTTTCGACGCGAGTTCTTGATCGTGTGGGGTTAATTCTCGACATCTTTGCTTTGCATGCAAAAACAAATGAGGCTAAGTTGCAAGTTAAGCTTGCACAAAACATTTATCTTTTGCCAAAACTGCGCCAAGTTCAAGAAACTAGCAACAAGTATGGTGGCGCTGGCGTTGGTATGAGAGGTCCGGGCGAAACAAAATTGGAACTTGACAGAAGACGTCTTGAAAAAGAGATAGATTTACTAAAAAAGGAAATAGCAAAAATAAAAAGTCAAAGGCAAGTCAGTCGTCGCGAGAGAGAAAAAAATGACGTAAAAAAAGTTGCACTCGTAGGTTACACTAATGCAGGGAAAAGTTCATTGTTAAACGCTCTTGCAAAGGAAAACATTTATGTGGAAGACAAATATTTTGCGACACTTGACACGACAAGTCGAAAAATATTTTTAAACGGTGAAAACGTTGTAGTAACAGACACCGTCGGTTTTATTTCCGAATTGCCTCATGAGCTTGTAGATTCATTTGCCTCAACGCTTGATGAAGCAAAACTCGCAAATTTAATTTTACACGTTGTTGATCCAACCGCGACTTCAAAAGATGGCAGTGAAAATTATTTTGAAGAATCAATGAAAATCACTGACAAAGTGTTAGATGAAATTGGAGCAACAAAAAAAAGACTGATTGTTTTTAACAAATGTGATTTACTTAAAAATAAAAAAGACTTGGCGGAAAACGAAATATATGTTTCTGCCAAGACTAAAGAAGGAATTGACAAATTGAAACAAAAAATATCTGAAATGTTGGAAAACTAAAAAATGCCAATTATTTGGCATTTTTATTTTTTAAATGTTCATTAAGTTTTTCAACCAAGAAATCACAATCAATTTCGTGAACCGCTGAAGCTTCTTCTAAGGTCTCCATAAGGCTCATAGGACAGTAAATGCAATGCATTCCAAACCCCATTAAAACATCTGCTAAGCTTTGGTCAATCTTCAACACTTTTTCTATGGTCATGCTTTTAGTAATTTTTTTCATGCTCTTATTTTAATATGTTTTTTAGGTTTTGTCAACAAAATATTAAGTAAAATATAATGAATAAAAAACTATGAATTTTTAATAAAAATATATTTTTTTGTGATAATTTGACTTATTTTTTAAAAAAATCATAATAAAATCATTTAAATAATAA
>CASFYE010000016.1 GCA_949298925.1 uncultured Bacillota bacterium | reverse complement strand
TTTTTAATAAAAAAAATTAAAGCAAAAATCAAAGATGTCCCGCTTAAAACACCAAATGCTACTAGCAAAATCGTGTTCGTAAAACTTATTCCGCAAGCAACTGCAAAACCCAAAAACAATGCAAGAAAAACGTATCCCAACGTTTTATATTTTTTTGTGAAATTGTTTTGTGATTTTGCTTCAACTTCAACATTTTTTAAATTATTTAAATTTTCATTATCACCTGAATTGTTTTGTTGAAGTAAAGTCTTCAATTTTTCTTTTCTAGCAACGATCCCCTCATTGACAAGGTTTTTGTTTTCTTCTAATTCATTTAATTTTTCGTTTAGCGCCTCTTTTTGATCTTGAAACTGATCAATCACTGAAATTGACGGGAGCTGAGTTTTAAGATTTTTAATTGATCTATCCAAAGCATTGATCGCTTTGTCGCTTACTTCAAGATCGGAATTTAAACCGTTAACTCCTGTTAAAAATGCCCTGACCTCGTCATTTATTTCACCCTCCAACTGCCCTTGTCCAAAAAAAGTAGTAACGGAAAAAGTTTCACTTCCAACACCAAAAATTTCTTCACCTAGCCTAGTCGAAAAATCTCTGCTTATTGTCCCAGATTTTACGTCAACAAGTTCAAACCTATCCCCCTCTGGCGTTTGAGCAAATGTTCGAAGAACTTTGTAAGTCTTTTCATTGTGTTCAAATATAACACTGCCTCCGTACACACCGCCCTGCCAAGGTGCAAACCTTGACCTCTCTGCCACATATGATTTTAGTCGTCCTCTTTTTTCCATACCATAAAACATGGCTTTTAAAAAACTTGCAAACGTAGTCTTGCCCCAACCATTCAATTGATTGAGCGCGTTTAAGCCGTCATGAAAGACATAATCAAAACTTGATAATTTGCCAAAATTTTCTATATGTAAACTGAGGAGTTTCATAATACCACCTCCTCACCGCGTAACGCAGATATTCCTATTTTGATGCAAAGTTGCTTTTGCTTTTCGTCTAAGGAAGAATTTAAAATAAGATTAAGCATTTCAGCTTTCAACGAAAGCTTTTCCTTTTGATATTTTTCTATATCAATTTTTAATTTAGTCTCATCTTGCACATCGAAATAAAAAAATTTATTTGCAAATTTTGATTTCAAAACATCAATTCTTTTGTCAAAATCTTCATCGCATTCGCCTTTTAAAATGATTCTAACAAGATTGTTTTCGGAAATCCATTTTGTTTTTTGCGCTACTACATTTTCAAGTTCTTTAAAAAAATTTACATCGTCCAAAAAAACTTCTTCTTCGAGAAACTCTCGTCTAACTTCAAAATCTTTCCACTGCCACGTAATGTTTTTGTTTTGAATTTCAATAATCACAAAACCTCGCTTGTGATCTCCAAATCCGTATTTACCTCCATTGCCAGCATAAACCCACTCCCCACGTGAATCTATTTGCCCATTCAATCTGGTGTGAATATGCCCTAGCGCCAAATAATCTATGTTTTTGTTTTTCACATCTTTTACATCTAAATTAACCACCTCTCCCGATTTTGACGAAGTCAAATTAGCGTGCAACATCATGATGTTCAATTTGTCCTTTTCAAAATCGAAATCAATCTTTTTGTCACTGTTTTTTAACAAGCTCGCTCCACCAATTACCACGTCTTCAATTTGATACTTTTTAAAAGATGTAGGAAAAATAATAAGATTTTCTGGCAAATTCTCTTCAAACGATAAAATGTGATCATGATTTCCTAAACAATAGAAAAACTTGACGTCTTTTGCAACGCTTATCTCATCAATCAAAAATTTAAATGTAGATTTGCGGACTGAAATCTTATCAAAAAGGTCTCCACATATTAGAACTGCTGTCACACCATTTTCTTTCGCGTAATTTACAAGCTGTGAAAAAATTTGTAGCGACTCATCACGCAAAATTCGATTTTTTTCGCCCCCCACCAAACCATAGCCACCATCCAAATGCAGATCGGAAACATGAATTATTTTCATAAGCAAATTATAACAAAAACTTGTCCATAAACAAAATAAAAAAACGCCATTAGGCGTTTTAAAAGTTGTTAAAATCTTTGTGGAACAACTGAGCCAGATGCTGTTGGGTAAAGTGGCATATCAAACAAGCCTGGGCAAGCATTCACACCTGTCCCCGCATGGCAAGGCGGTATAACAGGATAGCCATAAGACGGAACGAGCACATCAACCACTGCTGTCACTCTCATAATCACTTGCAAGCAACCAGTAACAGTGAAAGTGTTGTCTGATGTATAAGACCCGATTTCACTTGAAAATACTGCGCTAGCCGTTATGTTGATTGGAGTAACAGAAGGCTGAGGAACATAAAGAACAACATTCTTGCTCACGGTGATTGTTGACCTGCCTGTACCCAAAACGCCATTTGCATCACGATAGGTTACTATCACTGGAATTGTAACTGTCGCACTTACATTGGCATAATTTGGGCAACTTTCCAACCTGTCAACCACCAAATCACTTACACTAGCATTTTCATTTGGCGCGTTTACTGCGGAAATGAAAGTCAATGGAGTGGCTGGTGATGCTGGATTTAAATCTGTGACTGCAAGAACAACGCCCGTTTCCGTACTTTGAGAAACACAAGCATCAAAAACTTTTGTCGTTTCAATCAAGATTTTTTCACAAATCCCATTCATAGGATTTCCCATAAGTGGTCCTGGACGACTAGGATTTGTATTGTTGATGTAAAAAGACATTTTCCTACCTCCTGATTTGTCTACACACTTTAAGATATGCAATGACAACAAAAATTGCTAACTTTTTATTGTTTTACCTCTGAACAAAGAAAAATTTGTTAAAATTTCATAAGTGGATCTTTTCGACCATTTTGCCATTGCAACAGCATCATCAAACATTTCTACTTCATTGCCAACCTTTACATTGCCACCTGTTACGTCGACAAAACAACAATCCATGCACATTATCCCAACGGCATTGAAAACCTTGGCATCAATTTTAACTTTAATTTTTTTTGAGCTGTTTCTGTCAAAGCCATCACCGTAACCAACTCCCACAATCGCAAGAGTAGTCCTCCTTTTTGCTTTAAATTTGCCGTCATAACCCGCTTTTTCACCCTTTTCTAATGACCTGATTTGCAAGATTTGAGAGTTTAACCTCATCACTTTTTTTAAATTTTTGTCCCCATACCCGTATAAACCGATCCCCACTCGCAAAATGTCGCACGGAAAATTTTTGGCGCCACTTCCGCCGAAATTAACTAGAAAATTTTTATCTAAAAATTGCCTTGCCTGCAAAAAATCCAAGTATTCCCTTTTTGAAACTCTGCAATTTGTCGGCGATGAAAAATGCCCAGAAATTCCTGCAAACTCATGGCCGGCAATCAACTCTTTTAATGTTGCCATCTTTTTTTCATCTTTGCAATTTATTCCAAACCTATTCATTCCTGAGCATATTTTAATAAAACATCTCTGCGAAACATTTAAGCGTATTGCTTTTCTAACATCAGCCAATGAAACTGCCGTCAAATAATATTTTTGCGCGAGCGAAAAATCCGACACACGATCCAATATTATCACACGTGCATTCGGACAAACATCAACAATTTTTTCTGCCTCATCTACATTTGCGACACCATAATAACTCGGTTTGTCTTGCAAAATTTCCACAACATCTTTTATCCCATGCCCATATGCATCAGCCTTGACAACAGCACAAACTTGTGGCGCAAAAGAGAAAAAATAATTTAAATTAAAAAGCAAAGCTTCACGCGACAAAATTTTCTTATTCATAAAACTTTTATATTACTTTTTATCAAATTTTGCCACTAGAAAAAACAATTAAATATAAACAAACATCCTATGATATAAAAAGCTATTTGTTTTTAGCGAAAAAGTCAAAAGCCTCTTCGCATATTTTGTCAAGATTAAAAGAAAACTTTTCATTGCCATTTAGATAAAACAAATATTCAATATTGCCATTTTTCCCCGTTATATGTGAATACGTTACTCCACTGATTTCAATTTTGAAACCTTTTAAATACTCTGCAAAGCCATTTAGCAAATTTTTATGGACCTTTTTATCCCTTATAACTCCATTTTTAGTTTTTGCGATATCTCTACCACATTCAAACTGTGGCTTAAAAAGCAAAATCATTGTAATTTTGTTTCCATACCTTTTTAAAATATCAGGAATTATATGTTTTAATGAAATAAATGATAGGTCGCTTACAATAAAATCTACGTCTTCTATTTTCGATGAAGACCTGAAATCACAATTTGACATATCAACAACTTTTGGATTTTTCTTTAAGCTTTCATCTAATTGACTCGTTCCAACGTCAAGAGCATAAACTTTCTTTGCTCCATATTCAAGCGAAACTTGCGTAAAGCCACCTGTAGAAGCTCCAATATCTAAGACTGTTAAGTTGTTTAAATCAACATTAAACATTTCCAAGGCGGACAGCAACTTATATGCCCCCCTAGAAACATACTGTTCCAACCTTTTAACATCAATTTTTTCGTTTCCACTCACTTGAAACGAAGGAGGTCTTAATTTGCCGTCAACAAACACCTTCCCCTCCAATATTGCATTTTTAGCTTTTTCACGAGAAGAAAAATAATTGTTGTCTGACAAAAATTTATCTAATCTTTGCATCTCAAAATTAATCTTAACATTTTTTAGAGATTTCGCCAAGAAAAAAGCGGTTATTTAAACCGCTTGTCATTCTAAACTGATCAAGTAATAGTAAATCGGTTGACCGCCATAAGCAACTGTAACCTCACATTCTGGGAATGCGGAGGCTAGTTTTTCTTGCAATGTCTGGGCTTCCTCTTCTTTTATATCCTCACCATAGAAGAGAGTTATCGTCATAATATTGTCATCCATCATTTTCGCGATGAGGTCCTCTGTCGTTTGAGAAACAAGGTTGCCTTTTGACAATATAGCTTTATCATCAAGCCCAATAATCTCCCCTGTTGTCAAGTCAAAACCATCAACGTGTGTGTCTCTAACAGCATAAGTAACAGAACCTGATTTGACATTTTTAATCGCATCATTCATAGCTTCAGTGTTTTCTTCAACAGTGCCATCAGGATTAAAAGCAATCGCGGCTGATATCCCTTCCGGCACACTTCTTGTTGAAATTACCACCAAATTTTTGTTTGTAAGTTCATTTGCTTGCTCCGCTGCCAAAACGATATTTTTGTTGTTTGGGAAAACAAACACCGTTCTAGCAGGAACTTTGTCAGCCGCCGCTGCAATATCGGCAGCACTAGGGTTCATAGTTTGCCCACCGACTATGATTTCATCAACAGAGAGATCTTTAAATATTGCAGAAATCCCATCACCCGGTGCCACTGCTACTATACCCAAATTTTTGACTTCTTCAACAGAGCTTGCCTTTTTCTTCAATTCCCTGTTCTGCTCGCGCATATTGTCAATCTTAACATTGATTATTTCGCCTAGTTCAAGAGCATATCCTATCGCGCGGTTTGGCTCATTTGAATGCACATGGACTTTTACAAGCGACAAATCGCCGACGCATATAACGCTGTCGCCAATTGCCATCAGTTTTTCACGGAGTTTGTCAATATCAGCTTCGGTTGTCTTTTTAAACATATGCACAACCATAAATTCTGTGCAATAACCAAATTCAATTTCTTCAAGTTTTGTAATGTCAGCAATTACATCGTCAACTGTTTGAGGTTGCTTTTCATCATCAAAAATGACATCTAGATTTTCTTCGCCCATCAAAAGCTTGTAAAAGCCTGTAAAAATAATGATGATTCCGCGTCCACCTGCGTCAACTACGCCCGCCTTTTTAAGAACAGGCAACATCTCTGGTGTTTGTTTTAAAATCTCTTCTCCTGTTTCCAAAACCTTTTTCAAAAAAGTCTCGAAATTATCTGTCTTTTTCGCAATGTTGACAGCGTTTTCAGCCATAACGCGAATAACAGTCAAAATCGTTCCCTCTTTTGGTTTTGTAACTGCTTTATAAGCAATATTTGCGCCCTCTTGCATAGCCTTAGCAAAAGTCTTCGTAGTTATTTCGCTGTATTTTGCTGTAATCGAGCAAAACCCCTTAAAAATTTGTGAGGTTATAACTCCACTATTACCCCTAGCACCTTTCAGCGCCCCTTTGGCAAAAGATGCACTAATTTCGTCAACGTTTGTGCTTACACATTTACCAACCTCGTTTACCGCAGACTTCATTGTCAAAAACATGTTTGTCCCTGTGTCACCATCTGGAACAGGAAAAACGTTCAAAGAATCCACATATTTTTTATTTTGTTCTAAAAGGCTGGCACCCGCCACAATCATCTTACGAAAAGTAGGCCCATTTATTGACTTAATCATGTTCTCTCCTACACCCTAACACCGACAACATGCACGTTGACGGAATCTACAATCATACCTGTAAAATTTTCTACACTATACTTTACCGATTTCTTCAATGATTCAGAAACGGCACTTATTGAAACACCATATTTCATGATGCAAAAAACATCAATAAAAATACGGTTGTCCACATTATGAATTTTAATGCCCCTTGAATAGGACTCTTTGTTAAACAATTCTTTTGCGCTGTCTTTGAAAGTTTTAGAAACGAGGTCAACAACACCATAACAATCAAGCACAGCAAATCCAGCAACCACTTTAATAGCGTCGTCGCTTATAGAAATATTGCCGTAATAATTGTTTGTGTCAACAGTCAATTCTTCGACTCCTTTTCATAGAGGTCAACATTATTCTACTATAATAAAAAATTTTTTTCAAGTATTTTAAGCTTATTTAAAAACTTTAATAAATTTTTTAATAATTTTGTTGCAAACAATATTAGTTTATGTTATAATTGCATTGCTTAATTAGAAATCGGAGGTGATAGTATGTCAAAAGTTTGCGAAATTTGTGGACGTGGAAAGATGACAGGAAAAAACGTTAGCCATGCAGAAAATAAGTCAAACAGAACTTTTGAGCTTAACTTACAAACCACAACCATTGAGGTTGACGGAAAACAAAAGAAAGTTAAAGCCTGCACAAAATGCATTAAAACAGCTAGAAAATCAAACTAACCTCTTTAAGAGGTTTTTTTTGAGCCTAAAAAATATATAAATTACGAAAATAAATGCGTTTTAAAATTTTGTAGTTACCTGTTCACTTAAAAACTGACGCTCACAAAGTTAGAAAAGGTTTAAACTTCTTTTTCATTTTTAACAAAAGGTTTTAAAAATGGACGCATCCATTTCGGTGCTTTTATGCAAATTATAGTAAATTTTGGTTCTTCTTTTTTCATGTGAATTTTATATGCAGATATTTCAAAAATTGTTAAAAACACGAATGGATTTTAAATATGCATATTGACAAACAACCTTTTTACTGTTAAAATAACCAAAAGGGTTTAATATGAAAGATATAAACAAACTAAGATTAATAGGCAAAGTGATTAGCGCACCGGTTATCTACGATGGTGCTTTTTCAGAAACAATGCAAGAAGATGTTTATTTTAAATCTATCATGAAAGTTGTAGACAAAACAGGTGAAGTGTTTTTGTCCGTTATATATCCTAAATCACTGTTTGATTTTATGCAAAATGCTTACATATCAAATGACGACATTTTTTCTCATGGATTTTTAACCTCATGCCACGATAATGAACACTTCAACATGATGGTCATGCTTAATAAAGCTGAATTTTGTAAATATGCTTTTAATGAAAGCAGAACAAATACTTTTGTGGTAACAGGAAGATTAATCAAATCCCCCAAGTTGTTTGTTTTGCCAAGACGAAATGTTTATGGCTTATTAATTCAAAGTCACAACGCCGACGGTGGACACGAAAACATTCACGGCTCTTTTCAAACACCAAATGGAGTTGAACCTTTACTAAAAGAAGGTGATGAAGTGGCGTGTAAAGGCTATTTATTCGAAAAAATAGGAAAAAGTTTTAGATCTTTTTCTCAACAAATTGACGAATATGATCCAGCGCAAACGTTTTTACGTCCAAAATTTTTGTATGCTTTACTAAAATCCGATATGACTTATAAAAGCAATTTAGAGTTGTCACATTTCGACAGCGAGAATCGTCAAATA
>CASFYE010000015.1 GCA_949298925.1 uncultured Bacillota bacterium | reverse complement strand
TCAATGGGTCCAGGGTTCGAGTCCCTGCTGGTCCACCAAAAGCCCATTCGGGCTTTTTTTATTCGCAGGGACTTGCAAAGTTAAAATAACTTTGCGCATGCTCCGCATGCCGAACCCTGTCCTCTGTCCAGGTCGCAAACTTTCAGTTTGGGCCATTCGGCTTTTGCTCGCCTCCCGGCAAGCGCCTCATACAACGCGCCCCTGCTGGTCCACCAATAGCCCATTCGGGCTTTTTTTATTTGCATAGTTTATTTAATTAATTTTTTTTACGGTTTTAATAATATTATTTTTTCTCCTTATAACAGACTTTAAAACGGTCTTAACGTCTCATTTTTTTACAAATGAACGCTGGTAATAAAACAAATACTGTTGCGCATAACCAGAATAATCACCAAAAATATTTAAAAGTTGATTTCTTATTTCTATACGATTGTCGCTTTGTGAGTAAAACATGTTGTACATTTTGTTTATCCATGTGTCAACAGGAAACACGTCTTTTCGCCAAAAACCAAAAAGTAAAACACAATCTGCTACCTTTGGCCCAACGCCTGAAAGATTGATTAAATTCGTACGTATTTGTTCTGTAGAAAGGTCTCGCCATCTTTTTAAATCTTCTTCACAAAATTGTCTTAATGCCTTGTAAAGTTGAGGCGCACGATAACCAAGACCCAGATTGACAAAATCATCAACTGACAAAGAAAGCAATTGCGAATGAGATGGAAACTTTTCGCTGTTAAATTTCTTCTTCAAAGCAAAAATTGTGTTTTGTATTCTTTTAATATTGTTATTCGCAGATATAATAAACGAAACTAAAATTTCAAAAACGTCATTTTTTAAAAGCCTAATGCCACTGCCAAACCTTATTGGTTCTTTCATAATTTCAAACTTGTTCAGATGCTCTTTTATTAAAGAATAATCTGTTTCCAAATCAAAAAAGTTAATAAAATAATCGACGTCGCAAGTTGTAATCTTATAGCCATCAGCTTCTTCAAAAATGTCAGCCACCTTGCCCTTAGACCAAACCCGATAAAAATCGTCTATTTTTTTATAACAAAAAATCTGTCCACAATCTAGAATATGTTGTGGATTAAAGTCGGCTTTACCATAGATCTTAATCTCATTTTCAAACTTTTCGTAAATCATAGAAAAAATCCGCTTAAAAAGCGGAATAAATTACTTATTTTCAATTACTGTTGCTATCTTTTTGCCATTGTGTTTTGCAAATTTAACTGCTCCATCAATCAAAGCGAACAAAGTGTAATCTTTACCCATTCCAACATTTTTTCCTGGATAAATTTCTGTCCCTCTTTGTCTTACGATGATAGAACCCGACAAAACATACTGCCCGTCAGCTGCTTTAACACCAAGACGTTTTCCACTTGAATCTCTTCCGTTTTTGGTGCTTCCGCCACCTTTGTGGTGAGCAAAAAGTTGAATATTAAATTTCATTTCTTACCTCCAACTTTACGTATTTTTTTTCATTTTCACAAATCGAACAAAGAGATTTGTAAAGCGTTTCTAATATTAATTCTGATTTCTCAGTTGGTTCATTAAGCTCCAAACTTAAAAAACCGCTTTTAATTTTAACTTTCGCTTTAATCTTTGCAACTTCAACAATGCCACAAACGGCCATCTGTGATGCGGTTGAAATAGCCGCACACAACACGTCTTTTCCGTATTCAGCCTTGTTTGTGTGTCCCGAAACAGTAAAACCAACAAATTTGTTGCTTCGCTTTGTGAAAAAAATATTAGTCATTCTAGCCTTCCACAGATAAAATTTTTAATTGTGAATAAGGTTGTCTGTGTCCCTGCTTTGTTCGTTGATTCTTTTTAGGCTTGTATTTAAACACAACAACTTTGTCTTCTTTACCTTGCCCAACAACTTCTGCTTGACAAACAGCTTTTTTAACAGCCTTTCCTGTTTTTACACCTTTGTCATCAGAAATCAACAAAACTTCAAGTTCAACTTTATCGCCTACGTTTTTATCTAGTTTTTCAACTTTAATAACATCACCAACTTGAACTGTGTATTGCTTTCCTCCAGATGTCACAACTGCAAACATAGTCTTTACCTCCTCTAACCAAACTCGCTACGACAAGGCGTCTGCTTTTGCAAAACTTTTTTGCCTTTCATATGCGGATACTTAGAAATATTATCATATTGCGAACCATTTGTCAAGCAAACTGCCAAAAAAAAACGTGCAACAATTGCACGTTTTAATTGTTATTTGTTATCCTTTGATTTCGAATCATTTTCTTTTTTTGATTCAGGCTTTCTTGATTTTTTTCTCTTGTCTTTTTTAACTTTATTTATAACAAAGTACAATATCACACCAGCAAGTGTAAGACAAGCAAGAACAATCAACACCGTTCCAATAATTTCATAAACACTCATGCCTTCATTTGCGTCTGTCGAAACCTCAAATTGAACAGAGTCGTTTGGTGTTTCCCATCCAGCCTCGTCGGTTACGGTAATTTCAAGAGAGTAAGTTCCAGCCTCGTTAAGAACATAACTGTAACGATTGTCTCCCGCATCTTCAATGTTTTCAACTTCTGTGTTTGTAGAGGTGTTGATCAGTTTGATTTCCAAAGTATTAAGCAACGTTTCCTTGTTTGTAATATTGTCGGAAATTGCTTCACGAATTTTGTCATAGTCAAGAGTCAATGTGCTACCAAGTTCGTATTTTTCTTCAACAAAATCACTTGGCAACGCAATTTTTGGAGGTTCGCAATCGCCAACTGCGATTGAATATGTGCGATCGTCATTAAGGTTGCCGTGGATATCGTAAACGTAATAAGTTATTGTGTAGTTTCCGTTGCTGTCAAGTTTGTAATCAATATCCCCTGTTTCACTGTTGTAACCACTATTTTCTTTCCAATCGCTCATATTGATGGTAGTCGACCTACTGGCATTTCCACCTCTATAAGAGATAAGAACGTAACTCTTTTCTTTGTCAATACCTGCGTTGTCTGTTGCATTGATTTTTCCAATTCTGATTACTTCATTAACATTCGCAATAGCTGGATAATCATAATTTGGCATTGTTGGTGCAGTCGTGTCTTGCACTGTGGCTTTAATAGGATCGCTCACAAGGTTGTATGTTTTAATTGATTCATTACTTAAAGAAATTGCACTTGGTGTTGTTAAACTTTCATTTCCAAGTTTGAAGGTACCTTCTTCGTAAGTAAGTTCTACTTTGCTTCCATCACCTGCCAAAAATTCTATTGCATCGTTTGTTATCAAAGCTTTATAAGTTTTACCACCAACTGTAGCACTTGCAACACCATCTGCAACTTTTATAATGCCAGAAGCATTATCATTGAGTTTATATAAGGTTATTGCTGTTTCGCTGTAAACACCATACAACAAAGCATCACTAGTTATCACCGCAATATCGTTGTTTGCAAAGGTGCAAACCTCGCCTTGCTCGTTTTCATATTCATACAACAGTTTTCCATTTTCAAAACTGAACACGCTTTTATCGTAAATTGTGACACGTGCATTGTAAGCAAAAGTGAAGCTACCAACAGCTTTAGCGATAAACACATCACCGTCAAACTCGTAATCGGCAGGTGCATCGTTAGTCACAACTATGTCGTAATCAGTTGCCGTTTTCGAATCGTCTTCACTAACCCCAATTATACCCATTCCATCTGCAAGAGAATAAGAGATGGTCGGCGTTTCAAACTCAATTTCTGTTCCTAATTCAATTTTACCTGATTCCCCTATAACGTCTGGTGCTTGAATAACTGGCTCTGAAACATAAGATTTGCCCTGCGCTTCAAAATAATAGAAGGTTGTTATTTGATTGCCACCAGCATCGGTTGCGACCACCTTAACTTCATACTGTCCTTCATAAGCAGCAACAAATTTTCCTGCAAAAACTCTGTAAATACCGTTGAATTTTTGCAATTCTTTCTTCCCAGTAACCGCAACAGGAGTTTCAACTCGAATTTGATTGTCCTCATCAGTTGAATCGGTTTTATATGAGATTCTGTTTACATAAACCTGTGTGTTCATGTATTTCACATTATCATCAGTGTATGTGATCGTTGGCAATATAACTTGTGAATTTTGTTCGATAATCTCAGGATTTTCAGCTGAGTAACTTTCAGCAAATATGGTTGGAGTATCGGTGTCAACAATATCCGCAATTTCAATCTCTTTCTCCCAAGTCGCCGTGTTTTTATAGTCGTCTTCCGAAGTAACTCTGATTGTCACTTTCACAGGACGATCTTGTTCGTATGTTGAACCAAAAATTTCAGAAAGATCAATTTTGTATTCATCATCAAGAACGATAGGATCATATGAAGTTCCATCTGCACCAGTGTAAACATATTCAACATTGACTTGCATTCTAGTGTCATTGTCATCGGAAACGGTAGGCTTGTCAAAGGTGATGATAGCATCAGTGCGATATGAATTTTTTAAGCTTGTTGGGAAAGTAATCGAAGGCGCTTCTGTGTCGGCAAAACTTGAATCATTAGTAACAGAAATCGAATATGAAAGCACTGTCGCGTTATTACCAGCTGCATCTTTTGCCCTGTATCTCACAGTATAGCTCGTTCCGCTGTTTGAACCATTAAGAATAAGATCGTTTGTAAGTTTTACGTCGAGATAAGCATACCCATCTTCAATTGTTTTACCTTCTTCGTTTGTAGCAATGAGGTATTTGTTGTTTTTAAGCCATTCTTTAACTGCTGCTTCATTGCCCGTATCCACTGCGTCGTCGTTGAGAAGAGCTAAAAGTGTTTTGTTGTCGGCAAGTTTTGTTACATCAAAGTCAAAGATAATATTGTATTTTGCATATTGATTGCCTATTTCAATAGTCTTTGATGAAGAAGAAATAGTTCTTGTAAGTTCCATCTCATCAACGGTTGAAACATTGTCAGTTGCTCCCACTGCATAAATAACAATATTATTTGTTTGTGTTTTTGATTTTAAATAGGTTGCAGCATCGATATATTCTTTTACACTTCCGTCGGTATTAAAGTTCTCTTTATCGCCAGCATCATATGCAATAACTATTGGAGCTTGGGTATCTTTAACACCGTCTATATAAAGATCTTTATAGGTTTTTGTATTGCCATAGAAATCGGTAGCTACATATTCAATCAAATAGTCGCCGTCAGCCCAAGGCGTGAATTTGCCATCAACTATAGATCCGTCTCTTGTTTCAGCATATGAACCTGTTGAATCTTTTCTAAGCGCTTTAATTGTGTAAGACACACTGACAGTTTCGCCAGAAGGTGTTGTATTGTCGCCTGTTGAAGCTTGTAGTTTTGGCAACTCTACGGCTACTCCAGTAACTGCATTAATTTGGCTTGTTGACAATGAAAGATTTAGTTCGTAGTCTTCATAATAGGATTCTTCAACCCTGTAAGTTTGCGTGAAAGATGAAACAAATTGGCCTGATGGTGTAAAATAAGAATATTTTATGACAAAATTGCCTGTCCCTGCGTATGCATCATTGGTTGCATCAAAATAACGTGATGGAATAAAGAATTCGTCATTTGTACTTTCAACAACAACCGGTTTGCTACCTGAAACGCTGATAACAACATATGCCTTCCCACCTGTTTGTTCATCACTTGTAGGGTTCTGTGCCAGGAAAACAACGTCTTGTAGTTCATCTTTTTCATTGTAAACTTCTGGAAGAGGAAGTTTTAAATCTTTTACTTTTCCGTCATTATTCGCTTTTACAAGTGCTATATCATAAACACTTGGCACAATGTTTTCATCGTTTTCTGCAAAATCAAAATAAGCATCTGAAAGGTCGCTGTAAACACTATATTCAGTAGAAAAATGCTTAACTTCGCCACCAACAGTTATGTCTATGTTGTATTCGACGATATATTCACCCACTTCTGTGAATGTAACGGTTCCATAAACCGCATTTTTAGGATCTTCCAATCCACTTATTATGTCAGCATTCGACTTTTTCTCAATCACGAGTTCAGCGTCAGAATTTGCATATGTAACTTTGACAGAAGAACTAATATTTGTAATAGTACTTACACCATCATAATTTACAAAATAACCACCAGCATAAGGGTTTACTCCCTCGCTTTCTTCTTGCAACCCAACAGGGATTTTTCTTTCGCTTCCAAAATAACCAGCTCTTATTTCATATTCACCGGTTGTTTTAGCACTTTGATTGATGTTTTGAATTACAATAGATTCAGAGCCTATCCCTCCACCAACATAGTCAGCTTTTGCTGAGCTAATTCCCACAGGGAAAAACGACAATGAAAAAGCTGTCGCGAGAACAACTGCCGAACCCTTCAATAATTTTGATGATTTGTTTTTTTCTTTTTGAAACATAATTATGCCACCTCAAAAAATGTATAGTTTGCAACGTCAAATTGCCAGTTGTTTTATTTTAATATATAATCAAAAATAAGTCAATCGATTTTATAAAAAAACGGCCATTTCTTTTAGCTGTAACTGAAAACATTGTTAGTTTGTGAATAACGAAAAAAGATATGTAACCATATTTATCAAAAAATTAGTAACAAATTTTTTGAATTGTTAATAATATGTTAATGTGTAAGCGATAACTGCACAAATATGCATAGGACAAAATTTTCAGGAGGTACATATGAACTTTTTCGGAGGCTTCGGCAACGGCGGTTGTGGTTGCGATTGCTGCTCTATCTTGATCCTTTTAATGCTTTTACAATGTTGTGGCTGTGGCAACAACGGTGGTTGTGGCATAGACATCTGCACATTGCTTCTTATCCTCGTTCTTTGTGGATGCTGTGGCAATGGCTGTGGATCAAACTGCATGAACAAGTGCTAAAAAATAAAAATTTCATAAAAATAGGCCCTAAAATAAAATTTAGGGTCTTTTTTCTTTACTTTTTTAAAAAAATAAGTTAAAATAACAAAAAAACACAAGGATGAAAAAATGAATTCAGCACAAAGAAAGTATGGAATGGATGCCGAACTTATATGGAAGGATCGAAAACGCTATTTAGGTATGCCTTTATCTTTTACCAGATATAGACTGATTAGAAAACCGGATAAATGGCTAAAACTTTTTTCGGATGTCGGTTTGTTATATTCATTAGTAGATGAATTAAACATTTATCGTGTGCAGGACATTTCCCTGCATCAGTCGCTTTTTGACAAAATATTTGGCACCGGCACCGTAATATTATATTCTAACGACGAAAGGCTACCTGTTTTTAAACTTCGTCATATCGCAAGACCTTACCAAGTTCGTGAAATGCTTTCAAACATGGTTGAACAAGAAAGAGTTAGAAAAAACGTTCGTGTTTCAGAATTCCAATATTGATAAACATATAAAAATTAAAGCCATAATTATATGGCTTTTTTTAAAATTAAAAATATGAAAATATTTATTTGCTATTACAACGGCAAAGTTTTATTACCAATTTAAAGTATTAAAAGTCTCGTTTATATAATATGCTGTTTTAAAAGTCGCAACATTAAAACTTTAAAACTTATATATTTTTTAAAATTTTATAAAGTTTATTTTGAATATTAATCACAATATATGTATTAAAACTTAATCAATAATTCTTTCTATTTTAATCAATATTGATATTCCTGTAATTTACTCAAATAATTTTTAAAATATTCTGGCAAATCTGACAAAAAAAACATTTCCTTGTTTGTCCTTGGATGTAGAAATTTCAGGCTATATGAATGCAACAATTGGCCATTGAGCCCATCAACACTTTTACCATAAACATCGTCTCCAACAACCGAATGTCCAATAAATGCTGAATGAACACGAATTTGATGTGTCCTGCCTGTTACCAACGCAAATTCAACAAGTGTGGCATTTTTATATCTTTTTATAACAACAAAATTTGAAATTGCAAGCTTACCCGAACTAGAAACGGAATATTTTTTTCTATTTTTAGGGTCACGCGCAAGAAAATTTTCTATCTTCCCTGAATTTTCCCACACAACTCCATCAAGCAAAGCCAAATACTTTCTTTCAACACTTTTATCTTTTATCATTTGTGACAACACATTATGAGAAAAATCATTTTTTGCTACCAACATAAGCCCTGATGTGTTTTTATCAAGTCTATGCACAATTCCTGGTCTCAATTTGCCATTTATCCCACTTAAATCTTTTACTTTTGCCAACAATCCATTTACAAGTGTGCCATGTTTGGTCGTTTGACACGGATGGACAACAAGCCCCTGTGGTTTGTCTATTACTAACAAATCTTCATCTTCATAAACAATTTTAAAATCAACGTCCTCTGCAACAGCTTCAATCGGTTCAGGTTCAGTTTGCAAAAATTCAACAATGTCGTTTTTTCTTAAAGTATAACCTGCCTTAACCCTAGCTTTATTGACCAATATTTTTTCATTTTCAATAAGGTTTTTGACAAAAGAACGCGAAATCGCCTGCAAAAAATCTGTCGCAAAAACATCTAGCCTTTTACCGACATCTTCATCATGTATGATTATTTCTTTCATCATTCTGTTCTCCATTTTTATTTTTAAAATGTTTGACAATCATTAAAATAATAAACACGACGAATGCACCCACACCTATTGTCAAACACACGTCCGCAATGTTAAACACAGGAAATGTTGGCCAAAATTCAAAATGCAAAAAATCTCTTACATAACCAAAAGCTATTCTATCTATCATGTTTCCGATACTCCCTGCTAAAATAAGCCCCAAGGCAACATGATATAATGGATGCACAACATTTTCTGACAGTGTGTACCAAACCAAAATGCCTATAAACACAAAAGTCAAGAAAATAAAAACACCATTCATTCCTGCAAACATTCCCCAAGCAGATCCTTCATTATGGACTATCACTATGTCAATAAAACCTGGTAAAAATGAAGAAGTTTGCCCCACTTGCATTGACGAATCCAGCAGATGCTTTGAGATTAAATCACAACTTAACATAATCAAAAAAATAGGTAGAGCGATTATTAAAAACCTTTTAAGCAACTTTTTTCTATTCAATTTCAACTCCTTCTGGTAGCAAAATAATCAAAATTTTGTCTTCTATTACCTCAATTTTGCCATTAGTTGCATCAACAAAGCCCTCTAAATATGCCAAAATCCTTTCCTTCTCTTCCGCCTCTTGAACATTAACCAAAACAGGTTGACTATTTTTATAAATATCCAAAGCTTTCTTTGCACTAAACAACCCCTCTGCGTAAACAACTTTGACACCATCTATTTGTTCCGGCCTCTCTAATTTATCCTTTTTCAAATTAAATGAAGCTTTTGCTTGTGCTTTTTTTGCCCTCTTTTTTACTTGTTTTACTTCGTCCTGACTTTCAAACCCCAAAGCTCTAAATATACTCCCAAAAATGCTCATAGCGATCTCCTCGCTTAGATTTTATCATATTAAAATTTAAAATCAAAATTTTTTTAGACAAGAAAAAACTCGAACTATCGTTCGAGTTAACAATATTATATTACTACTTCCAATAAACTAAAAATTTATATACAAGCGATAAGACAAGACTATTTTATAAGCACGGATATATTAAAAATTATTTCCCCATTGCCAAAACATTTTCTTCCTCATTATAAATTTGTTTAACTAATTCATTTTTAATTCGTTCTAGTTCTTCTCTGCTTACTGAATCTTCAACGTTGTCATCTTTTGCTCTATCAAAATCGTATTCGGTTGTTTTTGTAATTTGCGAAGTAATCCCCATAGAATTTAGTATTTTCTTAACAACTTCAAAAAATATTTTATGTTGTCTTTTGCCTTCTGGGTCTAGCCCATTATTAAATTTTGTAAGATAAACCTCATCTGCTGTATTGTGTTCACTATCATATACAATAATACTAACTGTTCCGGGATTATTACCCAGCCAAGATTCCCTTTGCTCATACATCTTTTTAGAGCAAGCGATAATTTCTAAAAATGGGCATCTCGTAAAGGCATTTTTACCAATCTTAACAACACTTTCCGGAATGACAACATAACGTAAAAAAATATTCTTATTAAAAGCTCTATCTCCGATAATTTGTAAATCGTCATTAAATTCCACCTTGCTTATGTCGCTGTTAGCAAACAACGCATATGGTATTTGCTTGACACCTGGCATAAATTTAACGCTTCCCACCTTTGAGCCAGAAAACAGATTGTTCACTAAACCAGTTTCCGATTTAATAATCATACAACCATCTTTAAATTCACATTTTTTCATATATACCTCCAAACAAGGCGATTATACCATACGAATTAATAAAAAT
>CASFYE010000014.1 GCA_949298925.1 uncultured Bacillota bacterium | reverse complement strand
TTTTTATCCACAGCTTCACACGGCCTACCAAACAAAAGACTTTCTCGCATCTTTACTTCAACAAAAACAAATGTTTTACCATCTTTTGCAATAATATCAACTTCACCACAAAAATTTTTAAAATTACTTTCAATTATTTTAAATTTTTGCGATTTTAAGTATTTTTTTGCAATGATTTCACCATAATCGCCCTTAAACTTGTTTAAAAACTTCAATTTATTTCCTCTATCAACAAACTGCCAAGTTTACCGTTTCTAAAATCTGCGAGCAAACTTTTGGCGGCTCTCTCTTCGTCAAATCCACCACCTGGCATCAAAAATGCTCTAACCCTTGCAATCTCTTCAAGAGTCTTTGCTCCCTTATATTTTTCTTCAATAATGCCAGGATAAAGTTTATCAAGCCTTAATAAAAGTGAATTTGCAAGTTCAATCACGTCCAAGACCTCATCTTTTATACTGCCAATAAAAGCCAATGTCTTTGCAACTTCTTGATTTTCTATATCAGGATAAAGCGTGCCCGGTGTGTCACAAATTTCCACGTTCTGCCCAATCGTAAACCATTGTTTTCCTTTCGTGACTCCTGGTTTGTCTCCTGTTATCGCCTTACCTTTTCTACATAAATTGTTGACAAGCGTTGACTTGCCACAATTTGGGACGCCGACGACAATAGCTCTTAAAACAGGTTTTATCCCACGTTCTTCAAATTTTTTAATTTTGCTTTTACAGAGTGTTTTGATTTTGGAATTTACAACTCCCATCGCTCCACTTTCTGTCGCGTTAAGATAAATGCATTCCTTATCTTTACTCTTTAAAGATTCAACAATCCCTTCAAGTTTGTCCACATCTGACAAATCTGCTTTGTTAAGCACAAATAAAATAGGTTTAGAATTTGTCAATTTGTCAATCTCTGGATTTATACAACTCATAGGTGCACGTGCATCTAAAACGTATACAACGACATCAACTTTATCAAGTTCACGTTTCAATTCGTCAAGGGCCTTTTTCATATGCCCTGGAAACCAATTAATCTTCATTTTGCCCCTCTTTTAAGAGATCAGGACGATTTCTTTTTGTTTTTTCTATTGATTTTTCTTTGCGCCACTTTTTAATTTCTGCATGATTGCCACTGAGAAGAACATCAGGAACAGCCAACCCTTCAAAAACCTGTGGCCTTGTAAATTGTGGATATTCTAAAAGGCCATTAGAAAAGCTTTCTTCTTCCAAACTTCCCTCTTTTAAAACATTAGGCACAAATCTCAGCAATGAATCGATGATGACCATAGCGGGAATTTCACCACCTGTAAGCACATAATCTCCGATAGATATTTCATCAATGTTAAAAAGCTTTATAAGCCTTTCATCAATACCTTCATAATGCCCACAAATAAAAATCAAATGCTCAAATTCTGCAAGCTCTTTTGCCAATTTGTTATTATAAACCTTACCGGCAGGTGAAGGAAAAATTACCTTTGATTTGTCTGACAAAACGCTTTTAACAGCATCAAAAATAGGTTGCACACTCATCAGCATACCTGCGCCACCGCCAAAAGGAGTGTCATCACATTTCTTGTGTTTGTCACGAGAAAACTCTCGAATGTTTATTATGTTTATTTCGATTGTTCCTGCCTTTTGTGCACGAGAAATTATGCTCTCTTTGAAAGGTGCAAAACTTTCAGGGAAAAGCGTCAAAATGTCAATTTTCAAATTTTATTTTCCTCAAATTTTTTTCTTACAACCACAAGCGTTTCGCCTTCGGTTTTAAAGATTTCTTTTATATAAGGCAATTCATACACATGATTGTTTTGTTCTACTGAAAGGATAGGTGCGCTTCCATAATCCTCATAGTCGACAATCTGTCCGACAAGTTTGCCTTCTTCGTCGTAAAGCACCATGCCTATCAGATCATCAACTAAAAAATCCTCTTCATTAAATTTTGAAATTTCCTCTTTGGGAAGATAAATTTCACAATTTCTAAACAATTCCGCGTGATTGCGATCGTCAACTCCACGCAATTTTAAATAAAGGTCTCCCCTTCGTAATTTGGCATAAACAACTTCGCATTGTTCCTCTCCAATAAAAACATTTTTCATTTGCTCAACCGCAGAAAAAACATTGGTGTAAAGTTGGCACTTTAATTCACCTTTTATTCCCTGCGGTTTTGAAACTTTTGCAATAAGAAGCTTGTCCATTACTCTCCAAACTTAACAAATGTTTTTTTGCGATCCTTAGCAAGTGACTTCGCAATTGTCCTAATAGATGATGCGATCTTACCATTCTTGCCGATAACTCTACCAAGATCGGACTCTGCAACATTAACACGAACAATCGTTTCCTTGTCAGACTCATCAATTACGACATTTACAGCATCTTTATTTTCAACAAGACATTTTACGATATATTCAATGACCTCTTTCATGAGTTCTCCTTTCTTACTTTTCTTCAATTATGCCTGCTTTTTTAAGCAAACTCTTAGCTGTCTCAGTTGGTAAAGCGCCATTTTTAATCCATTTTGAAGCTTTTTCAGCATCAATTTTTATTTCAGCTGGATTTTTTAATGGATTGTAAGTTCCAAGAATTTCAACAAACTTTCCATCTCTTGGGCTTCTTGAATCAGCAACAACGACACGATAAAAAGGTGCCTTTTTATCTCCAAGTCTTGTAAGTCTAATTTTTACTGCCATAATTTCCTCCTATTTGAATTTTTTATATATAATCGCACAGCGATGATATACCGATTTTTTAAAATTTAAAACCCTTTTTGCCTTTTATCATTTTCATCATTTCTTTTGACTGCTCAAACTGTCTTAACAAAATGTTGACCTGTTGAACAGTTGTTCCGCTACCTTTGGCAATTCTTTGCCTACGCGAAGCTTTGATTATTTCCGGGTTTCTTCTTTCTTCTGGTGTCATAGATTGGATTATACTCTTATTGACTGCAATTTCTTTTTCGTCAATTTGCACACCTTTCAATTTGCTTGCCATTCCTGGAATCATGTGCAAAATGTCTTGTATTGACCCCATCTTTTTCATGTTTTCTATTTGAACAAGATAATCTTCGAAAGTGAAAGAATTTTCTCGGAATTTCTTCTCCAATTTTTTCGCTTCTTCTTCGCTAACTGCTTCTTGTGCTTTTTCTATCAGCGACAACACATCTCCCATGCCAAGGATTCGGCTAGCTATTCGATCAGGATAAAATGGTTCTATGTCTCCAATCTTTTCTCCAACACCTGTAAACTTGATCGGCTTGCCAGTAATTGCTTTGACCGAAAGCGCAGCACCACCACGTGTGTCACCATCAAGCTTTGTCAACACAAAACCCGAAACGTCCAAAGCATTGTTAAAACTCTCTGCAACGGTAACAGCATCTTGCCCTGTCATAGCATCAATGACTAGCAAAATTTCTGTTGGGGCGACTTCTTTTTTGATGTTTTTTAATTCAGCCATAAGTTCTTCATTTATATGAAGTCGACCGGCAGTGTCCAGGATAACAACATCAAACCCTTGTTTTTTAGCACGCTCAACTGCTTGTTTCGCTGTTTTAACAGGATTTTGCGTTCCTCTCTCAAACACTTCAACATTTGCCTGTTTCCCAACAACTTGAAGTTGACTGATAGCGGCTGGACGATAAATATCGCAAGCGACGAGCAACGGTTTCTTCCCACTCTTTTTCAAATGCGCACCAAGTTTAGCACACATGGTTGTTTTACCAGCACCCTGCAATCCGCACATCATAATTATGGTTGGTGGGCTAGAACTTATCGTCAGTTTTTGGTGATTTGAACTCATAAGATTTGTAAGCTCATCTTTGACAATCTTAACAACCTGTTGCGCAGGTGTTAAACTCTTTAAAACCTCGTCCCCCACAGCCTTTTCCGAAACGTTTTTTACAAAATCTTTTGCCACCATATAATTGACGTCGGCTTCCAAAAGAGCAATGCGGACCTCTCGCATGGCTTCTTTGATTTCAAGCTCTGTCAATCTGCCACGCTTGGTCAGTTTAGAAAAAATATGATTGAATTTTTCAGATAAAGATGTAAAAAGTGCCATTATTTTCCTCCTTGCAAACGCTTGAAAAAGCCAAGCTTGTTTTCATAATCCAAAAGTTTTGTTTCGGCTTTTGCAACTGCATCTTTGATAGCCTGACGTGAAACCCCACAGTTTTCAGCTATTTCAGATATTGTCAAATCTTTTAACAAATATTCTTTCATAACCGATCTTTGTAACTCAGTAAGTAATGGTGCATACAGATCATAAAGTTGTGCTAAAAACAAATTTTTTTCTAAATTCAATTTCACCACCTTGTAAAGCAACTTTACTTTACAAACAAAGTATATCACAACAACCGTTAATTTGTCAATCATTTTTTTAATTAAACATAAAATGTTGAAAAAAATCTTATAAGACCATATTAAAACCTTACAAACTATTAAAAAAAATTAATCATCTAAAAGTTTAATTATAATCGTATTCGAAACTTCATAATATTTAGGATTTAATTTTACTATATCATCTTCTTTAATTAAAACGTTTTGTTTTACAAGATCATTAAAAACCTTTTTCCCTTGCAAATCAAACGACAATTTTGATAACTTAAAACCAAACTTGCACCTCAGCCCCAACATTATTATCTCTTCATCTCTTTCTCGGCTGGACAGAATTTCTTTGTCTTTTTTGCCCGAAAAATATCCATCAAAATCACTAGCGTTAGCAGTTCTTATAAAGTTGCCGTCGTAACTATGTGCTCCAAGCCCAAATCCCACATATCTATCGCCTGTCCAATAACCAGTGTTGTGCTGGCTTTCATAACCATCAAAAGCAAAATTTGAAATTTCATATCTTTGCATCTTTTTCTTTTGTAAAAATTTGACAAGTGTTTGATAATCCTTAACACAATCATCTTCATTTTTTAAAATATTTCTATCCTTTTCAACCATCGATTTTAAAGGCGCCTTTTCCTCTAATTGCAACATGTATGCAGAAATATGTTTCACTTTGCTTTTCAAGAGTCTTGAAGCATATTTTTTTATATTTGAATTTTTTAAGCCAATTAAAAGATCGGCACTTATATTATTAAATCCCGCTTTCAAAGCCAACTTTATCGATTGCAATGCCTGTTTTTTATTATGTCTTCTCCCCAAAATTTTTAAAACTTTGTTGTTTAAACTTTGTATGCCTATGCTAATTCTGTTTATACCAATGCTTTTATAATACTCTAATTTTTCTTTAGATAGAGAGCATGGATTTGCTTCCAAAGTGATTTCTGCATCTTTGTCAATTTTAAAATTCATTTTGATTGTGTCTAATAAAAGGCCAATAAAATTTTTATCCACGCAAGAAGGTGTGCCTCCACCAAAATAAATTGACTCAACTTTTTCATTTGTTTTGTAAGACTTTATTTCTTGCAGAAGTTTATTAAAATATTTTTCTTGCAGATTGGCATCACCAACAAAACTAGCAAAAACGCAATAACTGCATTTGCTTTCACAAAACGGTATGTGTACATAAATTCTCATGCTTCATCATCCAATTTTAATATCGACAAGAAAGCTTCTGACGGAATTTCAACAGAGCCTATTTGACGCATACGCTTTTTCCCCTCTTTTTGTTTTTCAAGTAATTTACGTTTGCGCGTCACATCACCACCATAACATTTAGCTAGCACATCTTTTCTTAATGCGCTAATCGTTTCTCGTGCAATAATTTTATTACCTATAGCAGCTTGCAAAGACACTTCGAAAAGCTGACGAGGTATGATCTTTTTTAATTTTTCAACGATCATTCGCCCTCTACTATAAGCAAAATTTTCGTGAACAATGATGGAAAGTGCATCACATTTTTCGCCCTTCAAAAGTATGTCAAGCTTGACAAGTTTAGCAGGCATAAACCCGTCCATAGAATAATCAAAGCTGGCAAAACCTTTCGTTGCTGATTTTAATTTATCAAAAAAGTCATATATTATTTCTCCCAAAGGCAAACGATAATCAACCTTCACCCTGCTTTTATCCAAATACACAAGATTTTTGTAGACACCTCTTTTCTGTTGACATAAATCCATTATCGCCCCGACATATTCGGGTGGCGTAAACAGGCTGGCACTAACCATAGGCTCCAAAATTTCCTTGATTTCAACAGCCGGTGGCAAATTGGACGGATTTGAAATTTCAAATTGTTCCCCATTTGTTTTCACAACCTTGTAGGAAACACTCGGCGCGGTAGTAATAATATCAAGATTAAACTCTCTTTCAATTCTTTCAGTAATGATTTCCAAATGCAACAACCCCAAAAAGCCACACCTAAACCCAAACCCTAAGGCAGTAGAAACCTCAGGTGTGAATTGCAAACTTGCATCGTTTAATTTAAGTTTTAAAAGCGCCTCTTTTAAGTCATTATATCTTGAACCATCGACAGCGAATATTCCACAAAAAACGACAGGTTGGACCTCTTTATAGCCAGGCAATGGTTGGCTCGTCGGCGATAATGATAAAGTAACGGTGTCGCCAACGCGAACATCTGACAAGCTTTTTATGGAGGCGACAATATAACCGACCTCCCCCGACTGCAATTTTTCGGTGGCCTCCATCTTAGGCAAAAACACGCCAACTTCAGTGACATCATATTGCTTACCAGCCTGCATAAAAGTTATCTTATCGCCGGCCTTTACCTCACCATCAAAAATTCTAATCAAACATATAGCGCCTTTAAAATTGTCATAAAAACTGTCAAAAACGAGTGCTTTTAAAGGGGCATTTTCATCTCCCTTCGGGGCTGGCACACTTTTGACAATCATGTCCAAAACCTGTTCAACGTTCGTGCCCTCTTTGGCAGAAATGCAAGGCGCATCTTGAGCAGGCAGGCCAATCACATCTTCAATCTCCTGCTTTGATTTTTCTATCTGCGCTGATGGCAAATCAATTTTGTTTATAACAGGCAAAATTTCAAGATTTGCATCTATCGCCATATAAGCATTTGCAAGGGTTTGTGCTTCCACCCCCTGCGTCGCATCAACAATCAAAATAGCCCCTTCACATGCTGCCAGCGAACGTGAAACTTCGTAAGTAAAATCGACATGCCCAGGTGTGTCAATAAGGTTTAAGATGTATTCTTCGTTTTGGTAATTATACTTCATTCTAGTTGGAGTGAGTTTTATTGTTATACCCTTTTCTCGTTCAAGTTCCATGCTGTCTAAAAGCTGGGATTGCATATCCCTTTTTGCCACCGAACCCGTTATCTCCATCAACCTATCAGCAAGTGTGCTTTTGCCATGATCAATATGTGCTATTATACAGAAATTTCTTATTTTTTCTTTCATCTGCAATAGTATAGCAAAAATAAACAAAAAATAAAATGAAATTAACAAAAAACATTTTGAAAAATACATAAAAAATCATATACTGTTATTTAGAAAAGCCGACTTAAAATAAATTATTCTAGGAGAAAAAATGCAAGATTTATTTAAAACATGGTTAGTGGAAACGCCTATAGCACATCGTGGATTTCACAACAAAAATTATCCTGAAAATTCAATATCAGCATTTAAAAACGCAATTACCCATGGTTATGCAATAGAATTGGACGTCCAAATGCTGTCAGACGAAACAGTGGTCGTTTTTCACGATGAGTCATTATCTCGTATGACAGGAAATGATGGTTACTTAAAGTTTCTCACAAAGCAAGATTTACCTTTTCTAAAATTAAATGGCAGTAAAGAAACAATCCCAACCTTAGAAGAGACATTAAAGGCAATTGATGGCAAAGCACCAATTATAATTGAAGTAAAAAACGATTCAAAAATAGGAAAACTTGAGCAAAAAGTTATAGAGCTGTTATCAGCATATAAAGGCGAAGTGGCTATTGCATCATTCAATCCCCTTGTTTTAGCTTACTTTAAACAACACGCGCCACACTTAAAAAGAGGTCAACTTTCTGGCTACTTAAAAAATGTGAAGATGAAGTTTTTCACGCGTTGGGCTCTAAAAAGAATGATTCTTGCAAAAAAAGTGGCATGTGCAGATTTCATAATGTATGAAGCAAAAACATTGCCAAACAGATTTGTTAGAAAATTTAAAAAGCTTCCACTTTTAGCGTGGACCGTTCGTAGTCAAGAAGAATATTTAAATGTCGTAAAATACTGCGACAACGTGATCTTTGAAGGCTTTGAACCTAAAATTTAATATCGTTATTCTTAAAATCACTCTTAGCAAATATCAAAAAAAGATAGCACAAATTACGCTGTCTTTTTTTAACATCTTAAACTTAAGAAACTTTGTTTTCTAAAAACGTCAAAACGATGTTCCCATATTTTTTCTCATCTAAAATATCAAAACCGTCATGTTTTATTTCTTGCCATTTCTCATGCTCACAAACAATGACACCATCTTTTGCAAGTAAATTGCGTTTGTAAATTAAATCTAAAACAGGAAAGTAAAGTCCTGAAGAATAAGGTGGATCTATCAATATTAAATCAAAGGGCTCGTTTTGCTTTTCTAAAAATTTTAACGCATCTGTCTTGAAAACATCGGCATCTAAACTTAATTTAATTAAATTTTGTTTCGTCATTTGAATGCTTTTAAAACTCTTGTCAACAAAAATGACCTCCTCTGCCCCCCTTGACAACGCTTCAATACCCAATGCCCCTGTTCCGCAAAACAAGTCCAACACTCGCTTCCCTGCAATAAAAAACTGCAATTTTGTAAACAGCGCTTGTTTAACTTTGTCTGTAGTAGGACGAACATGAGACAAATTGTTTTTAACTAACCTTCCGCCCTTGCGACTTCCCGTTGTGACCCTCATATATCCCCCATAATTTTTCATATATTGGCAATTTACATAAACATTTTACAAAAAAAATGGAATATAAGCAAATATAAATTTCGATTTTTTGTCGAAATATTGTATAATATTAAACAATCTAAACCCGACAGTCAAAACTTCGTTATGCTCTCAACATTTCCATTACTCAAACATTTTGCCACATTTGGCGCTAGGAGTTAAAAATGAAAAAAAATTATCCTCGTTTTACATTGAGAATACCTGATGAGATGTTGCAAAAAATTGGCAGTATAGCTGAAAAGAACAGTAGGACTAAAAACAAAGAAATCGAATTTTTATTAAAAAGACATATCGCTGAATATGAAAGACTTTATGGTCCAATAAAAAAAGATTATCAAGATTTGCAAAAATAATTGACAACGTCTTGCTTGACGTTGTATAATAGCATGCGATGTTAAATTGTTAAGCAAAATTATCAACCTTATATGTGGATCAATTTCGCCTTAATGAATGCAACACAAAATTTGGCCGACGATTAACGTTTTTTTGGCAAATGATTGACTAAATTGGCCTCCAATTAAGCCAATTTAACACATTAAAATAAGCCCGTGTGCTTATTTTTAGCCAAAGCCAAGTCAAAATCATGTTTTGACTTCGGAAGAGCTTGCTCTAACAACTGAGCAAGAGTTAAAACTTAATATCGTTATGGACCAGTAGCTCAGTTGGTAGAGCAATTGACTC
>CASFYE010000013.1 GCA_949298925.1 uncultured Bacillota bacterium | reverse complement strand
TTTTTATCCACGCACGCCTCTTGGTTCGGTCGTAGCCACAAAACGTGGGTTCGGTCAAATGACTATTTGACAGGAGCCGACAGGCTCCAATCACACCGCGACGGCTTTGGCGGAGACGGTGGGATGCGCTCTTGACAGACGCAGAACTTGTTCTCGTAGAGTCTGTCAAGCGACCACGCACGCCTCTTGGTTCGGTCGTAGCCACAAAACGTGGGTTCGGTCAAATGACTATTTGACAGGAGCCGACAGGCTCCAATCACACCGCGACGGCTTTGGCGGAGACGGTGGGATTCGAACCCACGTGCCGGGGTAAACCGACAACTTGATTTCGAGTCAAGCTCGTTGCGACCACTTCGATACGTCTCCAAATTTGTCGGTATAATTCTATCACAACGTTTTGCTTTGTGCAAGTGTTTTAAAATAGTATTTAAATAAAAGCAAATTATTGATATGAAAAAACGCACCATTGTCAGTGCGTTTTTTCATTTTCTTTAATTTTTTTTCTGCTGGCTTCAATTTGTTTAGTTATGTTTGAAATAACTTTATTTTTATTTAGCCACCAATCCCTGCTCCAAACCCGCAGGATTTTCCATCCTCTTGATTGCAAAAATTTGTTTCTATAAACATCTCTTTCTAAAACAGAATCACTGCTTTGATATGCAGCATAATCACATTCGATTCCCAGCAAATACCTGTCTAACTTTTTGTCATACACTGCAAGTGAAAGCTTATAATTTGTGTTTCCAATATTGGCTTCAACCTCATAACCCAATTTTTCAAGTTCAGATTTTATTTCATTTTCAAACTGGTTTAACTTAATGCTGTCTTTATTTTCCAATGTTGGCTTAAATGAATCTAAGATAAATGCGATTTCTTTTTTCTTTCCCGCTGAGACAGCTCGAACATACTGCAAATATTTTTTAAAAATTTTCGGCCCTGCATTTTTTGTCCCCTCAACTTGCAACTCTTCTGGTTCAATGCTCGTAATGACATATATTTTTTCTTTTGCTCTTGTTATTGCAACATTCAATCGGTTTTCTCCCCCTTCAACTGAAAGCGGACCGAAATGCGCTACAACTCTACCAAATTCATTTCTTGCATAACCGGTGCTAAAAATTATAATATCACGTTCATCACCCTGAACATTTTCCAAATTTTTAACGAAAATGCTTTCATCTTCACCTTTTTGTGTTCGATTTTGTTCTCTAATAAATGCATCACGAAAAGCAGAATCTTTTTGACATTCTTTGTCAATCGCATCTTCAATTGCACTTTCTTGTTCTGTGTTAAACGTAATAATTCCAATAGACAATTTGTTTCTTTTGTTTTTGATTAATTTTTTCAACAGTGAAACAACAGCATTTGCCTCTTCCTGATTTTTTCTAGCAATCCATGACCCGTTCACTTTTATTCTTTCTATTGGTTTCTTTCCGATATTTTTTGTAGTGTTTGGAGCAATTTGAAGTTTGCCGTCATAGAAGGCATAGTTTGAAAAGTTTATCAGTTCCTCATTTCGGCTTCTATAATGGTAAGTTAAATTTGTGCTATGATAACGCGACGTAGCCAGATCTAACAAACTTTCAACTTCAAGTGCGGCTTGGGTTGAAAAGTCGAGTTCATCATCTGCGTCGTTACCCATATATCTCTTCATGAATGTCGATGTCGGTCTCAACTGTTTATTGTCACCAGCCACAACGATGAATTTGCCACGATAAATTGATGGCAATGTGTTTTCAATAAACACCTGTGATGCTTCATCAAACAGCACAATATCAAACAAATTCTTTTCTAATGGAAAAATGTTGGACACACTTTCTGGTGACAACAACCAACAAGGAAAAAGTTTCAACAAAAAGTCGCCATAGGTGTCCATCATTTTACGTATAGGCATCAATGATTGCTGTTTGGTTATTTGGTAAAGATAATTTTTGTTTTCTGGATTGGAATAATAGTAATTTTGATAATCTTCTTTAAATTTGTTTAAGCAAATCATCGTCGCCATTGCCTTTTCCTCATTTTTTAACGACAGTATGCGATTGCGAATATTTTCAAAATCAATAATTTTTGAAAGATCTTCTTTATACTTTTCTTCATAGATCAGCGCTTCATGATAAATCCTTATTTCTAGAAGCTTTTCAACAATTTCTTTAAAATTTTTCAAACTTTTACAACAATTATATGAAAAATCAAGAATTAAGTTTTCATTTAATGTTGCGGATTTTAAAGCGACAACAACATCACGTATTTCTATATAGTCGTTCAATGCATTTAACAATAAACGCAAGAAAGCATGATTGCCATTTAAAATATTGTCGACTGTTAGAACGTAGCCCTTCCTATCCAAAACTTTTTCAAGAAGTTTATAATTTCCCACATAATTTTTTATGTCTTTCATAGCATTTGAAAAATTACTTTCAAGTTCTTTTTCAACTTTGTTAACCTTGGCTTTAAAAATAGGATATAGTGGGAAAACTATTTTTGATATATTCAAACTTCTGTGCAAATTTGGATAACATACCTTGCTTATCATTTGCACAAGTGGTTTTATATCCGTATTATCTGGGAGGTTGTTTTCTAAAAGATATGCCATGAGTTGTCTAGAATGAGGATATTTTGTGCTGTCAAATGGAACTATGTTTTTATTCAACAAGCTTGTAACAAAGGTTTTGATTTGGTTTACCACGTGAATTTCAAGATTGCTTTTAATATGATCGACAAGTGGATTCGCCTTTTTCATATACATATATTTGTAATATAATTCACACTTATTCTTTTCAACAATGATTCGAGTCGCTTGATAAAAGTCATTAAAATTCAGTTTCATCAAATCTTTGTTTTTTATCAATTTTTTATAGATATCGTAATCAGCGCTGTTTTTGCCTATCTTTGCAGAATTGGAGTATAATTGTTGTAAATCCAAACCAAAAGGAGTTTTGGAAAATAAAACGTCGCTGATTTTTTCTAAATCGTCTATTTCTTTTTCAATGTTTTTCTGTATCGCATCATAATTTTCTTCATAGTTATCCTGAGATTTGTAACCATCAAAAATCTCTTGATGCATTTTGTTGCAACGCTCATAGAATGCGACCTTGTTCTTTTCAGCATCAACAATAAACATACATTTTGAATTTAATTCTCTTAAACGATTGAAAACGACATCTAGGGCGGCCTTTTTCTGCGAAACGACAAGCACTTTTTTGTCTTTACAAAGCGCATCTGAAATAATATTAACTATCGTTTGGCTTTTACCTGTTCCAGGAGGTCCATAAATCACCATATTGCCGTATTTGTTTAACTTAGTTATTGCGCTTTCTTGGGCGTAATCCAAATCATTAATAGTGTAGAGTTGTGTGTTTGGTTTTTTGACTTTTTTACTTGGCCTACTTTCCAAAAGCTCATCGATTGCATCACTTGACAACTTTCTTTTATCAAGAAGCGTATAATCATTGTAAATAGAGTTTGCAAGTGGAAACCTTCCAACGACACATGCTGGAACAATTTTTAAACTGTCCCCTCTCGAAGGTTCTTTTATGTTGTCAAAATTCATTAACCCCTTATCATTCGCTTGATATTTAATTTTAATATCAAACTCCGCTAAATACTTGGCTACATCTTCAATGCTTTTTAATCTATAATCCATTAAACTGTCAAATTCCATCATCAAACCGTCAATATTTAACTTTCTAGCCTTCGCATAAGCTAAGAGTAAAACTTTGTTAAATTGCACTGATTCGTCAGTCTTCGCCTCCAAAGAAACAGTCGAATCATTTTCAACGTTGATTGTAACAGGAAAAAGAATGAGAGGAGCTTTAATCTGTAAATCAGCTCCTATATACCCGGTAACAAATGGATAGCCTACAAACATTTCATATCGACCTGTTTCTTTTGCAAATTCTTCTATCTCTCTTTTTAAAGTTTTAAGCGCAGAAACCTGACCAAGCAAAAGTTTTTTTGATTCCTCTCTTTTTTGACGTTCGCGCTTAAGATTATCAAGACGCTTTTCTTCAACCGACATCCCTGTTTGGTCGGCAAATGTCGCGTTTAATTTTTTTTCAACACCAAAATTGACAAACAGCTTGTCCTTCATGTCCTTGTCTATGAGAGTAAAGGCTCGTCGTCGCCCCTTCCACGCAAAATCTATCAATTCTTGCAACTGATCCTTGTCATTCGCAATAATAGAACCTATGTCGAAAGAAAACTTTTTGCTAATTTTTTTTGAATAAAGGCTACGGTTCCTTCCGCTTATTTCAATAAGTCTTTCTTTGTAATATTTGTAAATCGTCCTCATATGTGCTCCAAAAACCTTCAAGCAAATTTAGCATTTGCTTGTTATAAACAAGATTATAGCACACAAAGATTTAAATATAAAATATTTGATAAAAAAATTTGGCAACATAATATTTTACAATATAAAAAAACACCCTTCAAGGTGTTTTTTATTTGTCAATATCTTTTGTTACATCGTCTGAATCGTCAGTTTGCTGTTTTGAAATCACATCTGATTTGTTTTGTTCACCATTTATTCCAACAATCTTATTTGCTAAGTTGCCAAGCCATGGCGCATCTTTTTTTAAACAGAAGAAAACAAGAACCGTTATTTCTAAAACATAAACTAACACTGCCAAAATCATCTGTATGATTGCATAAGCCTGTTGCGCTTGATAATATGATGATGCCGTAGTAAAAACGAAAAAGAATATAAAATCCAAAAATAGTTTTAATACGCTCATGCCGACCACTATAAGAAAAGGTTGAAGTGTTTTTGAAGCCAACTTTTTATCTTTTACAGCAAAGCAAGCAATAACAATTGGGACTAAGCCAAGCAAAATACCAAACACCACGCCTACTACAGAAATAGTACTCATCGGCAAAGCAAAAACCATCGCTGCAACAAATGATAATGTAATTAAAATTATGCTTAATGCTTTATTTTTCATATTTTTTTCTCCTATGTTTTATTATATCATAATTTTACATTTTTTGCAACACTTTATATGTTTTAATTAATAAGTTTTAAATTAAAAAAGATTTGTTTTTTGTAGTGCTATTATAAGTCAAAAAATTTTTTTATAAAGAATAATTTTTAAAAATTAATTAAAAAAATAATAA
>CASFYE010000012.1 GCA_949298925.1 uncultured Bacillota bacterium | reverse complement strand
TTTTTCCTTTATAATAAATTGTAGCACATAATTATAAAATTGTAAATACTAAATTTTTTGTCATATAAGATAAAAAAATAAGATGTGCTTGTACGCGCCCGGTTTATATATTAAAATTATTACATTAATTTTATAAAAAGCTAGCAACAAAACGTTTTAGTCAAACATATATTGCCATAAATTATTAATTGTTGATACAAATCGTTATTCTAGCGAAATTTATCATTTGAAGTCACGAACCATTACAAAGGTTCATACAATAGATTGTGAGTAAAATAGTAGTTCAAAAGAGGAAAAAATGGCTAAGTTTTTAATTCGTGGTGGGCGTAAACTCTTTGGTGAGTTGAATGTTACGGCCGCCAAAAATGCATATCTGCCAATATTGGCGGCCTGTGTGCTTTGTGATAACAAAATCGTTTTACATAATTATCCTTATTATTCAGACACAGAGAGCATGTGCAAAATTTTAGAGTGTCTGGGCGCCAAAATTACTAAGTGTGATTGTGATTTGATTGTGGATCCATCGACTATTGCATCTTGGAATATAGAGAGCGAATTGGCATCGCAGGTCCGCTCTTCAATCTTCATGCTTGGCCCGATTTTAGGCAGATTTAAAAAAGCACGGGTGGCATATCCCGGAGGGTGTGAAATTGGGGCAAGACCGATAGATATTCATCTCGCTGGTTTTCGAAAATTAGGTGTTAAAGTCAGCGAAAGACATGGATATATTTATTGCGATGCTTCGAAGATGAGCGCTGGGCAGATTGTTTTGGATTTTCCAAGTGTTGGCGCCACGGAAAGTTTGATGATGGCAAGCGTGTTTCTAAAAGGTGAGACGCAAATTTTAAATCCAGCACGTGAGCCAGAGATTGTTGATTTGCAAAATTTTTTAGTAAAACTTGGCGCAAAAGTGTATGGTGCTGGGACAGGTAAAATAATAATTAGGGGTGTAGAAAGACTGACTGGGTGCGATTATGACCCTATTAAAGATAGAATAGTGGCGGGCACTTACATTATCGCAACGGCGATGTGTGGCGGAGATGTTACACTTAAAGGTGTGAAAGCAGAGCACCTTGCATCTTTGATAGACAAACTGGATAAAACTGCTTGCAAGATTTGTGTTAAAGGTGATAAAATTAGGGTGCAAGCTGATGGTAAACCTTTGTCGTTGGGGAAAATCGAAACTTCTGTTTATCCTGGCCTGCCGACCGATCTGCAAGCGCAAATTCTCGCCTTGCAAACAATAAGCAAAGGCAGTAGCATGATTTGCGAAAATGTTTTCGAATCAAGATTTAAACACGTGCCAGAGCTTGTTAAAATGGGAGCAGATGTACATATAAAGGACAGAGTCGCTTTTGTAAGAGGTGTTGACAAACTTTACGGGGCATCTGTTAGCGGAATGGAGCTTAGAGGGACGGCATCTTTGATTCTTGCTGGTTTGGTTGCAGAAGGTTATACGACCGTTGCAGGTTCAAAACATATTGACAGGGGGTATCGTCATATAGAAAAAGAACTGTCCGTTTTAGGTGCAGACATAGAAAGGGTGGAAGATTGAAAAAAAAGTGGATAATCGCTATAAGCAGTGTTTTGGTGATAGTTCTGACTATTGTGATTTTGTCATTTACTCTTTTTACGGTGCAAAATGTCGAAGTAGATATGAGGACAAGCTCCAGTTACGAGTATAACGCAAATGAGATATTAAACGCATCGGGCATAAGCAAAGGACAAAATATTATGTTTTTAAATAAAGATGAGATTAGTGACAAACTTGAAAAAACATATCCATATATGGAAGTCATAAATGTTGAAACCAAGTTTCCTTACACCTTGGTGTTTCATTTGGCAGAAAGAGTTGGCTTTTATGCAATCAAAAGCGGAGATTCATTCTTAATACTTGACAAAGATTTAAAAGTTTTAGAAAAATCTGAAAGTGTTGAAGGTCTAATAATGTTGGATGGAGAATTGAGTTTACAAGCAGGAGAGTTTGCAAATATTGAAGGATTAAAGGAGCTTTATGATGCTTTTCTCTCCAACAATAGAAGTGCGCAACAAGCCCTTGCGACTTTTAAAAGTGTTGAGTTTTTTCAAAGCGAAAATGAAATATATCATACAGACGAAATGGGGATTAAACTAACCTTATATTCCGGCAGAGAAGTGTTTTTGCACAATTATTCTTATTTGTTGGCAGAAAAATTGGCAAAGTTTTATGCGGTGCTAAGTGAGATTTTTTCTTTAACAAACGTGCTCGACGAAGAGGTTGTAAAAGCAAGTCAAATTCACATAAACAATTATATTGGTTCTGCTCAAAAGGGACAAACTTGTTATTTTTACTTGATGTATCAAGGTGAAAAAGTGAACATATGAAAATGTATGCATAAAAATAAATATTTATAAATTTTGTTTGACAAAATAATATTTATAGTTTAAAATAAAGGCAGGTGAACAAATGAAATCAAAGCAAGTTGTAGTATTAGAGATAGGATCGTCACAGCTTAGGGTTATAGTCGCTAGACCAGGGCTGAATAATTCTTTGTTTGTCAAAGATTTGGCGGTCAAAAATTATGATGGTTATTATCAGGGAGAGTTTGTTGATTCTTCAAAGTTGGCACCTGTTATGTTTGATTTGTTTAACGCTATTGATTTTGTTGGAAATAAGTACTATAAAAAAATCTTTGTCGCTTTGCCAGCAGAAATGACAAATGTTCAATTAGCATCTTCTTCAATCAATGTTGAAGGTATTGGTCGAGTTACAAAAAATGATTTGGAAGTGCTCAATTCACAAATACTTGAAAAAGTTAAATCACCAGATGTAGAAATCGTTGGTTCTTCATCGCTAGGTTACTTCGTCGATGATGTAAAAACAATAGACCCAATAGGTAAAAAAGGAAGAAATCTGTCGGCAGAGTTTTCTGTTGTTACTTGCCAATCGAAACTAATAAAGCATTTTAACTCCATATTAGCAGATTTAGGCTTTGTCAACGTTGAATACATAAGTGAACCTTTGGCTTCGGCGCTTTGTGTTGTGCCGGAGGAGGAAAGAGAAGAGGGAGCGTTGGTGGTTGATATAGGGCATCTTTCAACAAGTGTTGCCTACGTAAAAAGTGATGGTTTAACAAGTTTGACTTCATTCTCTATTGGAGGAGGACACATCACTAGCGACTTGTCAGAAGCTTTTGACCTCTCTTTCGAAAATGCAGAAAGATTGAAAAAAATGGTTGTTATTTCCGTGGAGGCTCAGCCACTCGATTACTATGATTTAATTACCGCAGAAGGAAAAGTGGAACGGGTGCTTCAAGATGACGCGAATAAAGTTGTTTCTTATCGTCTTGAAACCATCGCTTCGGCGATTAATCAATGTTTGAATTTACAAGGAATTTCACTTGTGAACTACTTGCCAATCTATCTAATAGGTGGAGGTGCGAGCAAAATCAAAGGAGGCAAAGATTTTCTTGCAAAATGCATAAGCAAAAATATTGCCTTTGGTAAAGTGCCATTTCCGGGTTTAGACAAGCCAGAAGAAGCAGTTTTATATTCTGTGGCAGACTTTGCTCTTAAAAATCGTGATTAAGCGCAATTTTGCTTGCAAAATATGCGAAAATCAATTATAATTTTCTTAAATAGGAGACAAATATGGAAAACAACAACAATAACAATGTTACTTCATTTGCAAAAATAAAAGTCGTCGGAGTAGGTGGCGGTGGAAATAACGCTGTCAACAGAATGATAGAGGCGGGTGTTGATTCGGCAGAATTTGTTGCAGTAAACACCGATAAACAAGCTTTGGTTGTCAGCAAGGCACCAATCAGATTGCAAATTGGTGAACGTTTGACAGGCGGACTTGGAGCAGGTGGAATACCTGAGGTTGGTCAAAAATCCGCTGAAGAGAGCAAAGAGCATATCACAGAGATGCTTAAAGGAGCTCATCTTGTTTTTATCACTGCTGGTATGGGCGGAGGAACAGGAACAGGTGCAGCACCTGTTGTGGCAAGAATTGCAAAAGAGATGGGAATACTTACCATCGCAGTTGTAACAAAGCCATTTGCTTTTGAAAGTAGAGTCAGAGCAGAGAATGCAAACAAAGGCATTGAAGAATTAAAAAAATATGTAGACACTATGGTCATCATTCCAAATGAAAGACTTTTCCAAATTGTTCCTAAAAAGACACCTATCTTGGAAGCATTTAGATATGCCGACGATGTTTTGCGTCAAGGTATTCAAGGTATATCAGATTTGATTGCTAAACCGGGGCTAATAAATCTTGACTTTGCAGACGTTAAAACGATCATGCAAAACAAGGGACTTGCTCATATGGGCATTGGTCATGGTAAAGGTGAGAATAAAGCATTGGAAGCTGTTAAACAAGCTGTTGCGAGCCCACTGATTGAAACTACGATTGAGGGTGCAAAAGGTTTGCTTTTGAATGTAAAAGGTGGCATAGATTTAACACAAGAAGATGTCAGCGAAGTGGCAATGCTTGTGCAAGAGGTAATTGATCCAAGTTGTGTTGTTATCTTTGGTAATAGTATTGATATGGATATGAACGACGAACTTGAAGTTACTATAATCGCAACGGGATTCCCAAACCCAGAAGAAAAGCCAAAAGATGAAGTTGCCGAAGAAGCACGAGATTTTAACCCAGACTTTGCTGAAAAAGATTCAGTTAAAGGCCTTGGAGCATTAAGAAACATGCAGGAACAACAAAAGGCAGAAGTTTCAATAAAAAAAGATGACAATGTCGCTTCTTCACGTGTTGATGTCGACGCTTCAGTTCCAGCTTGGTTAAGACAACTTAGAAGCAAGAAAAAATAACAATTTTTTAAATAACATCGCGTTTAGTAAATTTTGCATTTGTTTTCTGCGGATTTTAATGTTATGTTTATTTTGAAAAATAATTATGTTTATTGAAAGATGTTAATTAGAAAAAAATCGCCCCACAAGGCGATTTTTTGATGCCTAAATACTTGTATTCTACAAAATGGAACATTATTTACTTCAACTCGCGAAAATTTTATTATGTATTTTTTGTTTTATGCCTTAAAATTGCGATATCCAAAGGAGGAGCAATGGAGATCGTAATTGAATATGCGCTCGTTGTAAACATGGTTATGAATTATTTTATCATTAAATCATGTTCAAAACTTTTTAAGGTGCAACCCAAATGGTGGTTTGTCAGTTGCTTATTTGCAAGTGTGATGGCAATCATCATGCCACTTTTTAATTTTCCTGTGCTAGTCAATATTGTGGCGACAGTTTTGGTCGGCATCATTATGACGAGCATAAGTTTTCCCGTTAAAACGTTTAAGGATTTTCTTTTTTATGGATTTGGTCTCATCTTTTTAACCTTTGTTTTTGGTGGAGCATGTTTTATGATAACCGGTTGGTTTGGTTCGTTAAGCACCTTCTTGGTGTGCTTGATAAGCGCGGTTATATATTTTTTTGTTTCTTTACTTCTTGGAAAATTATCGAAAAAAAGAATTATAGACAGTTTCACATGCAGTGTTCAAATAAAATGCAAAGATAAAGTTGTTGAAGAGATTGGTTATTTCGACACTGGAAACGTGCTTTATGATCCCATTACATCGGCGCCTATTGTGTTGATTTCAAAAGAGGTTTTCCAAAAGATTGTCGGAGAGGACTATTTGTACTTTTTGTTAAAAAAAGATAAGGCCAAAAAACTTCCATATGGGCATTTTGTTAATGTTGGTTCTGCGTTGTCAAGTGGTGAAATGTTGGTGTTTATGGCTGACAGACTTACAATCTCTGAAAAGGGGCAACATGCTAAAATTTTTAAAAACACATTGTTAGGATTGAGCATGGCAGATTTTTCGAAGAATTTAAACTCGGGGGTGTTGCTTCACAGTAGTCTTGCATAAAAGGAAGGATTATGAAAAGATTTCTATATTTCATTAAATCTTTATTTTGGAAGCTGTTTTGCAGAAAAAGATTTTCATCTGTTCAAGGCATCGTTTGCTTTATTTGTGGCAATGAAGCTTTGCCATTGCCACTTGATGCAGAAGAAGAGCGCATATTAGTAAAGCAAGCAGAACAAGGCAGTGAATTTGCAAAAGAAAAACTTATTGAACACAATTTAAGACTCGTGGTCTATATAGCAAAAAAGTTTGAGAATACAGGAATTGAATTTGAAGATTTAATTTCGATAGGGTCAGTCGGCCTTATTAAAGCTGTTAAGACTTTTCGGAGTGATAAAAACATTAAACTTGCAACATATGCCTCACGATGCATAGAAAATGAACTTTTAATGCAATTAAGAAAACTCTCAAAGGTCAAGGGAGAGGTCAGCCTTGACAAACCACTGTCAGAAGATGGCGAGGGTAATCAACTTCTTTTGGCAGACATTATGGCAAGCGAAACAGATGAAATTTCAACTGCTATGGATAGTTCTGCGGACAAAGAGTTGATTTGGCAAATATTAGGCAGGCTTGAACGACGTGAGCAAGAAATTATGATATTGAGATTTGGCTTAGAGGGAAAAGACGAACTCACTCAAAAGGAGGTCGCTGACAAACTAGGAATAAGTCAAAGCTATATTTCAAGAATAGAAAAAAAGATTTTGGTAAAAATGAAAAAAGAATTATCAAAACTCAATTTTTAAATATTTAACATTTAATTCTGCAAAATTTAATAAAAATTAGCAAAATTGTTGTTTGTTTAGCGATTTTTGTCATAAATGTTGCAGTAAGAATAAAAGTTTTTGTTTAGGAGAAAATCTTTGTTGGAGGATTTTTCTATGTCCAACAAGGTTTTAATTTCTGGTGTAAACACCGCATATTTACCAAAACTGTCAAACGATGACATTTTAAATCTTATGAAAAAAGTAAAATCAGGTGATGAGTTTGCAAGAGAGGCATTCGTTGTTGCAAATTTAAGACTTGTTCTGTCAGTAGTTCAGCGTTTTTCTGGGAGGTCAGATAAAGCGGACGATATGTTTCAAGTCGGATGTGTCGGTCTTATGAAAGCCATAGATAATTTTGACGAAACTTTAAATGTGAGATTTTCAACATATGCCGTTCCAATGATAGTGGGAGAAATACGCAGATTTTTGAGAGACAACAATTCGGTGAGGGTTTCGCGATCACTCAGGGATATTGCTTACAAATCCTTGCAAGCCAAAGAAGCGCTCTCGCGTGACAGTGTGGTAGAGCCAACAGTTGAAGATATAGCAAAGTATTTAAACATACCAGCGAAGACTATCACTTTTGCCCTTGATGCTATAAGCGACACGATTTCGCTTTCTGATCCTGTTTATTCTGATGGAGCTGATACGATTGAATTGCAGGATCAGCTTTCGAGTCTCAAAGACAGTGATGAAAGTTTATACGAAAAAATTGCAATAAAGGATGCAATAAAAAAACTCGCTCCACGTGAAAAGCAGATTTTGATTTTAAGATATTATATTGGAAAAACACAAATGGAAGTCAGTGAAGAGGTGGGGATATCTCAAGCGCAGGTGTCAAGGTTGGAAAAAAATGCACTTAAAGCGATAAAAGAAAAAATAGACGGTTAGGTCGAAATTTGTCATTTTGAAAGATATTCTCTCATATATCTAAATCAATGGAAACTTCATTTATGGAATTAAGGTGTAAAGAAGTCGTCAATGTCATTGACGGGCGTAGGTTGGGGCATATAATTGATGTTGCGCTTAATCTTTCAAATGGTTGTGTTACGGGAATAATTGTCCCTGGTGAAAAATCGTTTTGGAACGTTTTTAAGTCGGGTGCTGAATTTTTTATTCCTCTTAACCAAATTGTTAAAGTTGGGGAAGACGCAATTCTTGTCCAAATTTATGGTGGGACGCCCAACCAAAATCCATACATTTTAAGCGATAAAAAAAATTAAGTTGCATTTTGCAACTTAATTTTTTATAAATCTTGCAATAATTTTTTAAAGCTTTCGATATCCTTAAATTGTTTGTAAACAGAGGCAAATCTAACATATGCGACGTCATCTAATTTTTTAAGATGTTCCATGACAAGTTCGCCAATCCTTGATGAAGCAACTTCTTGTGAAAAATTGTTTTGCAAGTTTTTTTCTATATCCATAGCGACTTGCTCAATTTGAGAAAGTGAAACAGGTCTTTTTTCGCAGGCCTTAATTATTCCGTTTTTTATTTTGTTTATGTCAAAAGGCTGTCTGCTTCCGTCAGATTTAATTACTAAAATCGGCATGACTTCAACCGTTTCATAAGTTGTAAATCGTTTCCCACATCGAAGACATTCGCGCCTTCTTCTTATTGAATTTGTTTCATCATTAGAGCGAGAATCTAAAACTTTGCTTTCTTCTCCTCCACAATATATACATCTCATTTGTTTTCTCCTTGTTTTACAATACCACATATAGCAAAAAAAAGCAACAAATTTTTTTCAAAGGTTTTAAAATTTTCTAAATATTAATATATATTTCTTATGCAAAATTTGACGCAAGCAAAACTAAACAGCACTTTTTTTATCTGTGGATATCAAAATCTTACGGACAAGATTTTGCGTAGGTTGTGTGACTTGGGTTTGACAATTGGACAAAGAGTTCGAGTGAGGGCAAAATCTTTGTTGAAAAAAGCATTACTTATTGAAATAAGAGGATATGAGTTAACTATAAAATCCGACATTGCAAGTGGGATACTTATTAAATGAAAAAAAATAATCTTTGTCAAAATCAAAATATTGAAGAGATTTTGCTCGTTGGTAATCCCAACACAGGCAAAACAACACTTTTTAATCTTTTAACAAAATCAAACGAACACGTTGGAAATTGGCATGGCGTCACTGTCGAACAAAAGGGAAAAAATTTCTCATGTTTAGACAAGACTTTTCGTTTAGTAGATTTGCCTGGGATATACTCGTTAAGTGCTTTGAGTTATGAGGAAAAAGTTGCAATTGATTATATTAAAACACATGATAAAACAAAGATAATAAACATCTGTGATCAAAACAATATAGAGCGAAATCTTTCGCTGACTTTGGGACTTTTAGAATATGGGTTAGATGTTGTTTTAGTAGTAAATTGTATGGACAAACGACCAATTTGCAAAGTGGATTGCAAAAACTTATCAGAAATATTGAAAATACCTGTTTTTTCAATCAATGCAAAAAATGGTGATAATATAGAAAGTTTGAAGAAAGCTTTGTTAGAACCTTATAAGGAGGCGCCTGCACCAAGTTATGTTCAATCCCTTGCGAAAATGTTGCCTTTTGATATGCCGGGTGACAGAAAAAAATTTTATGCAATCAAACTGTTAGAAAAAGATGAAGAAGTTGTAAAACAAATGAGTAAGGATACGGCAAGTAATGATTTGTTTAAAAATTCTATACAATTAGTAGCAAAGACGAGATATGATTTTATTGAAAATATAAAAACACAGTGTGTAAAACATTCTGGAAAAGTTTATGGGGAAAGTAAGATTGATAAAATAGTTTTAAACAGATTTTTGGCTTTTCCTTTGTTTTTACTGATACTGTGTGGAGTTTTTTACTTAACATTTTTTTCGATCGGTAGGTGGCTGTCAGATGGATTAACCAATCTTTTAGATGTGACGGTTGGAAAATTTGTCAATCAAATTTCTGCTTCAATGTTCGGCGAAGGAAGTTGGGTTTATGGTTTGATAAACGAGGCGCTTATTGGTGGGGTGGGAACCGTAGTCTCATTTTTACCACAAGTTGCAATGTTGTTTTTGTTTTTATCCGTTTTGGAGGACAGCGGATATCTTTCAAGAGTCGCTTTTGCTTGCGAAGATTTGTTTGGCAAGATTGGACTTTCAGGGAAAAGTGTCTATTCGCTTTTAATGGGTTTTGGTTGCTCTACTTCGGCAATATTGACTGCTCGAAACATGGACGATAAAAAGGCAAAAATTAAGACGGCTATGCTTACTCCTTATATGAGTTGTAGTGCTAAATTTCCTATTTATGTTGTAATCGGAGGAGCATTTTTTGGCGCAAACAATGTTTTTGTAATTTTAGGGCTCTACATTTTAGGACTAATAATTGCGTTGCTTTTGAGTTTAATATATGAGAAAACGATTTTAAAAAGCAAAGAGCAATCTTTTATACTCGAATTCCCTCCGTATCGTTTTGGTGGTGTTAAAAGAATGCTCAAAGTTTTGTGGGATAACGTTAAAACCTTTTTAATAAGGGTAGGATCGCTTTTAATAGCGATGAATGTAATCGTATGGCTCTGTGGAAATTTTAGTTTTACATTCAATTATGTGGCAAAAAGTGGTGGTGAGAGTATGCTTGAAAGTTTGGGCAAAATTGTTTCACCATTGTTTATACCATTGGGATTTGGCTCTTGGGGTGTTGCAAGCGCTTTAATAGCAGGAATAGTTGCAAAAGAGGTGGTTGTTTCGTCGATTGCTATGTTTAACCTAGCATCAAATATGGCTGAAATATCTTCGTCGCTGTTAAATCCAGCGAGCGTTGTGTTTTTTGCAACGCCAGCAGCTGCATTATCTTTTTTAGTGTTTTGCTTGCTATATTGCCCATGTTTGTCATCTATGGCGGTTTTAAAACAGGAGATTGGAAAGAAGTGGACGGTTTTTGCCATAATAGTTCAATTTTGTTTGGCTTATTTAACTTCGCTTTTTGTTTACAACATCGCGTCAGCTTTTGAAAACTTCGGTGCGTTAAAAGTTATGCTGTTTTTACTACTGATAATTTTAATCATGATTTGTGTTTTTAAAATTGTTTCAATATTTAAAAAACCACGCATTTGTCGCGGTTGCGATAAGTGTAAATGATTTATTTTAAATTTAAGTGACCCTAAAACATTTTTTAAAATTATGAAATTAGTTTTTTAATCAATTAGTTTCTTAACAAATGTGTTGTGAAGATTATAAAAAAACCACACATATTTGTGTGATTAAAAAATAGACGATTACATTTTTTATGATTTTATCTGTGATTTGACGAAGGTTCCGTTAAATCGATACAACTGTTGCAAGACAGCACGTTGCCATTTTTTAATTTAACAACATAACCGCCTGCCGATTTTTCAATTTTTTCTATGTGACTTTTATTTATAAAGTAAGACATGCATTCTGAAACGTCGCCTACTATGTCTGTTCGCAAAACTTCAGCTTGCATTATATCTGCATTTTTCAAAAATTTACTTGATAATTCACTTGGATAATCATAATACTCTTGACCACCAACAGAAAGGCAATAGGCAGATTGCCCAACCTTAAAATATTCTATCTCTTTTATTGGTGTGTCTGATTTCAAATAAAAGTAAGGATACCTTTCGTATATATTTACATCTCTCATAATTTTTCTCCTTTTTTAATATAACAGAATTAGATCAATTTGTCAATATCATATATTAAATTTTTTTGAATTCGATTTATTTAAAATTATATTTGGTGTTTTTTTATGGTTATGATAAAATACTCTTATGAGCAAACCTATTGTTGCTGTCGTTGGTAGACCCAATGTCGGCAAAAGCACATTTTTTAATAAAATATGTGGCAAAAGAATTAGCATCGTTGACAATGCCCCTGGTGTAACCAGAGACAGAATTTATGCTGATGCTGAATGGGCTGGGCATGCTTTCACGCTTATTGACACGGGAGGGCTTGATCCTAAAAGTGGAGATGTTTTTCAAAAAGAAATAGCGCAACAAGCAGAAATTGCTATGGAAATTGCAACTGTGATCGTTATGCTGGTAGATGCAAAGTCTGGTGTAACCCTTGCAGATGAAATGCTTGCGAAAAAATTGCGATTGTCTAAAACTCCTGTCGTTCTAGTTGTAAACAAACTTGATCAGTTTGAAAAAGCTGACACTTATGATTTTTATTCTCTAGGACTTGGGGAGCCATTACCTCTTTCGTGTGAGCAGTCAAAGGGTATAGGAGATGTGCTTGACGAAATTGTTAAATTCTTTCCTGATAAAAGTGAGATCCCGTCTGACGAAGACACTATCAAAATTGCAATAGTTGGCAGACCAAATGTTGGGAAAAGCAGTATTATAAACAGACTGCTTGGTCAAAAAAGAGTGGTTGTTAGCGATGTCGAAGGCACAACACGTGATTCAGTTGTTACACCCTTCAAGTTTAATAAAAAAACTTATTATTTAGTTGACACAGCTGGGCTCAGAAGATCAAGAGGCGTTGAAAAGGAGTCAGTTGAAGGTTACAGCGTTATAAGGACAATGAAGGCTATTGAAACAGCAGATGTGGTCGTAATAGTGTTTTCAGCTGACCAAAAACTGACAGAACAAGATGTTAGAATTGCAGGATATGTTCATGAGGCAGGAAAACCTAGTGTTGTTGCTATAAACAAGATCGATTTGTTCTGTGGTGATAGAAATGACATTATAAAAGATTTGGACAGAGATTTGGCGTTCATGGATTATTATTTACCTGTTTTTATCTCTGCGCTTAATGGAACAAAACTTGGGGACTTGATGCCAAATGTTTTAAAAGCATATGAGAATTCATCAAAACGAATAAAAACAGGGCAATTAAATGAAATGCTTTCTGAGGCTTTACTTAGTTATGAACCGCCTTCGAAGGGTGGTAAAAAAGCCAAAATTAAATATATCACAGAGGTTTCGACAAACCCGCCAACGTTTGTGCTGTTTGCTAACGATCCAAAGTTAATCAATTTTTCCTATTTACGTTATTTGGAAAATCGTTTTAGAGAGAGAGTTGATTTTTCTGGCACACCAATCAGATTTGTTGTAAAATCTAAGGAGGAAGAATGATTTATTATTGGCTTATTCTTGTTTTTTTTGTTTCATACTTTATAGGCAATATCAGTTTTGCTCGCATTTTTTCTAGAAAACTGAAAAACGAAGATATAACAAAAAAGGGTAGTGGAAATCCCGGCACGATGAATATGCTTCGTGTGTATGGGATAGGTTATGCGCTTATTACTTTGCTTGGCGATTCTTTAAAAGCAGGAATTACTGCATTTGTTTGTGGCTGGATTTTTGAACCATATGGTATTGCACAACTGGCTTTTTTAGTAAGTGGCACTGCGATTGTTTTAGGACATAATTTTCCTGTTATTTACAAATTTAAAGGTGGGAAAGGTGTCGCGAGCTTGCTTGGGATATTCATGTTTAGCCCTGTTTGGTATGTTGGGCTAATCATGTTTATTGTTTGTACAATTTTTTTATACTTTGTCGATTATGCATTTATGGCATCAATGATATTTGTTTTTTCATCAGGTGTTGCTTGGATAATAATGTTGGCTTTTATTCAACCTCTTTGGTGGTGGATTTGTGTGATTTTAATAGTGTTTAACTTATTATTGTGTGTTTTTATGCACAGATCAAACTTTGTCAGATTTTTTAAAGGGATTGAAAATAGAACTAATTTTAAGGAAAAGATTAATAAAGTTTTTAAAAAGAATGGACATGAAAAACCTGCTGAAAACAAACCTGAAAAAGAAATCGTTGTTACAGAGGCAGAACAAAAAGTGGCAGAAGAAGAATTGAAGAAGTCAAAAGAAAATCAAGACGAGTAATGTTTTTTGAATCTAATTTTTAAGAGCGAAGAATATGTTCGCTCTTTTTTTATTTTAAAGTTATATTTTTTTTGTTTGTCACATAAGTTATGGTAACTTTGGAGGTCTTATATGGAAAAGTTTAAAATTTACGACGACATACGCGTTCGTACAAATGGCGAAATTTATGTCGGCGTTGTTGGACCGGTCAGGGTGGGAAAATCAACTTTTATCACTGAATTTATGAAAAAACTTGTTGTTCCAAATATCACCGGTAAATATTCAAAAGACAGGGCAATTGACGAGCTTCCTCAATCAGCTGACGGTAAAACTATTATGACTACACAACCTAAATTTGTTCCAAATGAAGCTGTTAAAATAACCGTTCATGATGGGGTGGATTTAAAAGTTCGCTTAATTGATTGTGTTGGATATCTCGTGAGTGGAGCTATGGGGCATATAGAAAATGATGCACCTAGAAAAGTTAAAACGCCTTGGAGCGATGACGAGATGCCATTTGAGCAGGCTGCTGAGATAGGCACCCAAAAAGTTATGAAAGAACATTCAACAGTGGGAGTTGTTGTTACTACAGATGGCTCAGTAACTGATATACCACGACCAAATTATGTTGATGCAGAAGAAAGGGTTGTTAAGGAGATGAAGGAAAGCGGGAAGCCATTTGTAATCGCCTTAAACTGCAAAGCTCCTAGCTCAGCAGAATCAAAAAAACTCGCATCATCTCTTGAAGAAAAATATGGAGTGCCTGTCATTGCCTTAAATGCAGTTGAATTAAAGGAAAGTGATATTGATAAGGTTTTTGAAAAATTGCTTTATGAATTCCCTGTTACTTCGATAAAAGTTCAAATGCCAAGGTGGCTTCAAGCACTTGAATTTGACGACGAAATCATTCAAGAAATTGCGTCCGAGATGCGAGATTTTGCCAGCGGAATGAATAAACTAGCAGATGTAGACAAAAGCAAGATTGCTTTCACAGAAAGCGAATCTTTTGACCCAATCACATTTTCAAGTGTGGAAATGAGCGATGGAACTGTAAAATTTAGCGTTATACCAAAAGAAGGGCTATTTTATCGCGTTCTTTCAAAAGAATGTGGGTATGAAATCCATGACGATTATGAACTTATGAACTATATAAAAGAACTTGCCGTTGCTAAACTTGAATATGACAAAATTAAAGAGGCACTTTCTCAAGTTCGCGAAACAGGTTATGGCATTGTTGCTCCTACTGAGAGTGATTTTGAAATTGCAGAGCCAGAACTTGTTAGACAGGGTTCAAAATATGGTGTTAAGATTAAAGCAAGTGCTCCAAGTTTGCATATCTTACGAGTTGACGTTGCCACCGAAGTTACTCCGCTTGTTGGAACGGAGGAGCAAAGCAAAGATCTTGTGAGTGATATGGCTTTGCAAATTCAAGAAAACCCTGAGGCAGTTTGGCAAACAAACATTTTGGGCAAAACCTTATCTGAACTTATTGGCGAAAACATCAATTCTAAAATAATAATGATGCCTGCTGATGCTCAGAAGAAAATGCGAAAGACTTTGGGAAGAATAGTCAATGAAGGGCGTGGAGGCATAATCTGTATTTTGTTATAAAAAAAACGGCATTTGCCGTTTTTTAATTTTTATTTAATTCTGCGTTGTTGTCATAGAGATTATAAAAAATTTTTTTTATTTGACGATTCTCGCTGT
>CASFYE010000011.1 GCA_949298925.1 uncultured Bacillota bacterium | reverse complement strand
ACCGAAAACTTATCTATTGCCTTAAATAAATAATTAAAATATGCGATTTTTTAATTTGAAGGGGAAAAAATTTTACTTTGCAAAGACAGACTTAAGATTTTAAAACAAGATGTGAAAATATTGAAGGAATTTAAGGGAAGTGAGCTCGTTGGGCTAGAATATGAAACTTGTTTCCCAGAGCTTGAGGAACAAAAATTTGTTCACAAGGTCGTTGCATGGGATATGGTCGACAATGTTGAAGGAACTTGCATTGTGCATATAGCACCAGGTTGTGGTGTTGAGGATTTTGAACTAGGGCAGAGCCTTGGTTTACCTGAAATTTGTCCTATAAATGAGCAAGGTGTTATGCTCGACAATTGCGGTTTCATTGCTGGTAAAAAGGCTAGTGAAGTGCCAGAACTTGTTGCTGACAGATTAAATAGCGACGGAAAGTTGCTCTACGCTCACAAATACAAACACAGTTATCCTTATTGTTGGAGATGCAAAACTGACCTAGTTTATAAATTGATAAGCGGGTGGTTTATCAAAATGGATGAAATCAGACCTATGGCGCTTAAAGCGATTGAAAACGTTGAATTTAAGCCTGCTTATGCAAAAAAACGTATGGCTGATTGGCTAACAAACATGGGAGATTGGAACATCTCTCGAAGCCGATTTTATGGACTGCCATTGCCTTTTTATGTTTGCCAGAAGTGTGGGAAAGTCCATGTGTTAGGAAGTTTGGAGGAATTAAAAGAAAAAGCAGTTGATCCTTCTCTTGTCGACAAGTTGCCGAATATTCATAGGCCATGGATAGATAATATTAAAATAAAATGTGATTGTGGAGAAGAACTTTCTAGAATTACTGATGTCGGCGATGTATGGCTTGACGCGGGTATAACACCTTTTAGCACAAAAAAATATTTTACAGATAAAGAGTTTTTTAAGAAAAACTTCCCTTCGGAATATGTTTGCGAGATGATTGAGCAAATAAAATTATGGTTTTATTCTTTGCTTATCATGAGTGTTGTTTTAAAAGGAGAAGCTCCTTATCAAAAGATTGTAACTTACCAATACGTCAAAGATGAGCATGGTGGGGAATTCCATAAAAGTGGAGGGAATTCTTTGGAAGCTGACATAGTTGCTGATAAGGTTGGGGCCGATGTAATACGTTATTTGTTTTCTTCATCTTCACCGGCAAACGATATGAGATTTGGCTACTCACTCGCTGATGAAGCAAGAAGAAAACTGCTGACCTTTTGGAGCGTTTATTCCTTCTTCAACACTTATGCTTGCATAGACAATCCTGATTTAAAAAATTACAAATTAAAGGCTGAGCGCTTAACCAATTCGGATAAGTGGATATTAGAAAGCGTAAACAAATTCATTGAGGATAGTGATGCAAATTATTTAGATGACAAAAGTTACAACGTTGTTCACGATTTTGAAAAATTAGTAGATGATATTTCAAATTTCTATATTAGAAGCAACAGAAGAAGATTTTGGAAATCTGATGATAAAGATGATCAAATGGTAGCGTACTATTGTCTTTACTATGCAATAAAAAATATTGTGAGAGTCATGTCGCCAATCATTCCATTTTTAAGTGAACATATTTGGCAGAATTTAGTTCGCGAAATGGAAAGCGATGCTTCTCTTTGTGTTATGTTGAGTGGTTTTCCAAAGGTCGAAGGCAAAAGGGACAAAGATATAATTGCAAAGGTTGCCCTTGCTAGGGATATAATTTCTTCTGCGTCAAGATTAAGAAACGAAAATCAAATAAAAGTTAAACAACCATTAAAAAAGATGTTCGTCGGAGGAGACGAAAAGGTTTCTGTTGTTCTTGATGAACTTGGTGATATAATAAAGGAAGAACTTAATATTAAAGAGCTCATTACCATCGATGATGACAGCATTTTTAACACAGAATTTTTGTCTGTAAACTTTAAAAATGCCGGCGCAGTGCTAAAAGGTGAAGTTCAAAAATTAAAAAATCTTCTAGCTTCAATTTCTGCAGAAGAAATGTTAAAATGTGTTAAACAATTTAAAAAAGGATTGGTAAGTGTAGGAGAATTTAAAAATTTAGAAAGCAAACTGTTCAACTTAGAGAAAAAACCAAGAAGCGAGTTTGTTATCTCTCATGAAAATAAGATTACGGTTGTGTTAGACATATCTCTTGACAAAAATCTGATTGAAGAGGGCTATTACAGAGAGTTTGTTCGTGGTTTGCAGGTTTTGAGAAAAGAAGCTGACTTTAAAGTTGACGAAAGAATTAGCGCTTGTTTTGAAACAAATGATGAAGAGATGAAAAAAATGCTCAATAAATATGAAGAAAAAATCAAACAAGCAGTTTTAATTACTGCAATCTTACCTAAACTCGATGATGCTAAAATTTCTAAAACAATCGAAGTGGGAGACGGTGGCGTTTTCGTTAAATTTAAAAATTAAGGTGAGACATGAAAATAGCTAAGGGTTGGAAAGATTTTCAAGTTGTTTCTACGAGCGATGGCGAAAAAATCGAAAGATGGGGCGAAGTTGTTTTGATGAGGCCAGACCCTCAGGTGATTTGGCATCAAGATCAACCTAACATAAAACTGCATGCCAAATACGAAAGATCTGAATCTGGCGGAGGACGTTGGCACAATTTTTTGTCATATCCAAGTCAGTGGACAGTGCAGTGGAAAAACTTAAAATTTATTGTAAAGCCTATGGGGTTTAAGCATACTGGCATATTTCCCGAACAGGCTGTCAATTGGGAAAGAATGCAACAACTTATAAAAGATGCGAAGAGAGAGATAAAAGTTTTAAACCTTTTTGCTTATACTGGTGCAGCATCAGTTGCGTGTGCTGTTCAAGGCGCAAAGGTTACTCACGTTGACGCTAGCAAGGGAATGGTTGAACGTGCAAAAGAAAATGCGAAACTCAATGATGTCAATTCAATAAGATTTATAGTGGACGATTGCAAGAAGTTTGTCGAACGTGAATTGCGCCGAGGTAGCACTTACGATGCGATTATAATGGATCCACCGAGTTATGGGCGCGGTCCTAGTGGAGAGCTTTGGAAGATTGAAGACAGTTTGTTTGATTTTGTCAATTTAACAAAAAAACTGTTAAGCGAAAAGCCTTTGTTCGTTTTAATCAATTCTTACACAACAGGACTGCAAGCAGGTGTTATTAAAAATATCCTTTCTTTAACTTTTGGGAATGAAGGCGTTGAAGCAGATGAAATCGGGCTTGAAACAAATCAGGGGATTGTGTTGCCGTGTGGTAATTCAGGTTTTAAAATTTGGGAGGAAAAATGCAAGTAGTATATGAGGACAATCAAATAATTGTGGTAATAAAACCTCATAATATGCCATCACAAGAGGACGCATCAAAAGACGAGGATCTTTTAAGTTCGGTCAAAGCATATATTAAAGAAAAATATAACAAAGAGGGCAATGCGTTTGTTGGGCTAGTTCATAGATTGGATCGTCCAACTGGTGGACTTATGGTTTTTGCAAGAAACTCAAAATCAGCTGGGCGCTTGTCAAAACAAATGCAGGACGGTGAATTTAAAAAGGTTTATTATTGCGTTGTTGAGGGAAGAATAAAGTATAATACTCAAAGGCTAGAAAATTTTTTGAAAAAAGACGAGAAGAGAAACATCGTTACTATTGCTCCCAGATTGGAAGAGGGCACAAAACGAGCAGAGCTTGTTTACAAATGTTTGGAGAAAACTGACAAACGAAGCTTGCTTGAAGTTGAAATATTGACCGGCAGATCTCACCAAATTCGTGTTCAACTCGCAAATATTGGATATCCTATCTTTGGAGATCAAAAATATAATAAAAATGCACAAAAGGCAAATTTGGCATTGTGGGCAGGGAGATTGGAATTTGTTCACCCAGTAAGCAAACAAAAGATGAAGTTTGTTGCTGAGCCTGATGTAAGTGCTAAACCATGGAATGAATTTAATGTTTCAAAATATTTTTTGAGGTGATTGATGAAGAGAAGTCAAATAGCGGAAAAATATAAATGGGATTTAAGTGGTTACTGCAAAGATGATAGTGAGTTTTTCAGTCGCCTTAAAAAATTGGAAGAAAAAAAAGACGAGTTTAAAAAATATGAAAATAATTTGTCAAATGACGAGATTTTACTTGAAATGCTCAATTTTGACAGCGAAATTTCTAAAGAGCTTGAAGTTTTGGCTTGCTATGCTTACAGAAGAAAAGATGAAAATTTAGCCGACAAATCAGGTCAACAGATGAAAGATGCCTTCACAAAAGTGAGCACACAGTTTGCTGTCGCTACGGCATTTGTTACACCTGAAATATCAAAGTTTGATGAGGCAAAATTAAAAAGACTTCAACAAGATCCACTTTTTTCAAGTTTTAATTTATATTTTCACGAAATTGCAAGAGAAAAGAAACACATCTTGAAAAAAAATGAAGAACAACTTATTTCAGGCATGGGTGAATTTTTAGGTGGATTTTCTTCAAATTTTCATGCATTTTCTGATGCAGATTTAAAATTTGAAGATGTTAAGGACAGCAAGGGTAAATCGTATAAACTCGACCAAGCGAGGTTGAGTTTATATACGAGTTCTACCGACAGGGTTTTACGTGAAAATGCCATGAAAGGCATAAATGTGGCTTTTGGTAAGTTTGCAAATATGCTTTCACAAAACTATCTTTCTTCAGTTAAGCAAAATTGTTATTTTTCTAAAACAAGAGGCTATAAATCAACATTAGCGCGTGAATTGTATTCCGATGAAATTGACGAAAAGGTTTATGACAATCTCATTTCAAGCGTTAGGAAAAATATTGGATTTTTGTATAAATTTTTTGAAGCTAAACGCAAAAAATTGAGAATAGAAAAATTTCAACTGTTTGATCAATTTGCACCTGTTGGCAAGCCATTGGGCAAAAAGTTTACTTATGAAGAGGCAATTGAACTTTTTAAACAATCGACCAAAGTGTTAGGTGAAGATTATTCAAAGGTTTTGGAAAAATCTTTTAATGAGAGATGGGTTGATGTTTTCCCAAATGAGGGTAAAGCATCGGGCGCATATTCATCAGGGGCTTATCAAAAAAATCCTGTTTTGCTTTTGAATTTTGTTGGAGATTTTCGTTCGGTTGAAACTTTGGCGCATGAAATGGGGCACAGCATGCACACTTATTTTTCAGAGCATAACCAATGTTATGAAAAATCGGATTACACAATTTTTGTAGCCGAGGTCGCAAGCACTGTTAATGAAATATTATTAAATTTTCATATTTTGAAAAACTTGAAATCAAACGCGCAAAAGGCTTGGCTGTTAGACAATTTTTTGATGAATGTAAAGTCGACAATATTTAGGCAGACGATGTTTGCTGAATTTGAGCAGTGGGCTCATAGCCAAATTGAAGATGGTGTGGCACTATCGAAGGATAGCCTTTGCGACAAGTATTTAGACCTTAACAAATTTTATTTTGGAAGAAAAGTTAAGTTGATTGACGAGATCAAATATGAATGGATGCGCATACCTCATTTTTACTCTGCTTTTTATGTTTATAAATACGCGACAGGTCTGGTGAGCGCTTTAAACATTGTAAGAAGAATATTGAATGGTGAAAAAGATGCTGTAAAAAAATATATAAATTTTCTTTGTGCTGGTTGCACCAAACCTCCTGTTCAGCTTTTAAAAGATGCAGGATGTGATTTAACCGATCCAAAAACCTTTGATGAAGTCTTTGAATATTTGCAAAGATTGTTGGCGGAATATGAAAACATTTAAAAACGACCCTAGTTTTAGGGTCGTTTCTTTTCACAATTTTGTCCGATCATTATTCCTCCTGCAAGAAGCAGTAGCCCAATCGGTATGGCAATGTTTAAGTAACCACATCCAAAGCAATCATGGCAATTTGGCATGCATCTTGGAGGCATGGTTGGATTGCAAGGAGGAGGGCATGGACAGCAAGTCGGCATGTCGTAGTAACAGCCACTGCGATAGCATCTTTCGTAATTCATTTTTGCCTCCATTATCATTGTATTTATTTCTGAATAATTTTGTGATTGTTTTTTAAAATTCGGGCTTCGCTGTCGTTTTTACAAACGACGTTTGCGACTTTTTGTCGCAAAAAAAGCGCACACTTGCGCTTTTGCGAAGCCCACCACGAGCTATGTTAATATTTTCATATTATCTACTTAACAAAAAATTTTTGAATTAAAGCAATTAACCACGATTTTGGCAACAGCTTTTGCAATGCGTATAAGATTTTTTGTTTCCCAATTATGACTTGAGGTTTAAGTTTTTTTCTTTCAACAAATTTAAATATTTTTTTTGCAGCGACATCGACCGGCATTCTTTTGTCTTCATGCTCATCAATGTGGTCAGTTGAAGCTTTTATGGAATCTTTGTATCTTTCATTTGTTGTAAAGATTTTTACTCTGTTTTTAGTGAAGTTTGTTTTTACTTCACCGGGGCAAACGCTAGCAACTTGAATTTTTGTGTTTTTTAATTCCATTCGAAGCCCATCAGTTATCATGTTTACTGCGGACTTGCTTGCACAATAATAAGCTCTAAAAGGTAAGGGGAAAAGCGCGCAAGTCGAACTAATATTGATTATTTTTCCTGTTTTACTCATTAATGGTAAGGCATGTTTTGTGACATTGACAAGCCCAAAAAAGTTTACATCAAAAAGTTTTCTAACCTCTTTTTCGTCTGCGAGTTCCACAGCCCCAGAAAGTCCAAATCCTGCACAATTTATTAAAATATCTATTTCTTTATCTTTTAATTTTTCAAATTCAAGTTTTAACGAGTTGTTGTCAGTGATGTCACAGCCAGATGTTCTTGACAGATCTACAACTTCATCACCTTTTTTTTCGAACATTTTTTTTAATTCAAGTCCAATTCCGCTTGATGCACCTGTTATTACTATTCTTCTTTTCATATTCACACCTTTGTAAAAGTATACTAAATTTAAGTAAGATTTAAAAGCGAAGTTGCAAATATTTTTAAAATTTTAATTTTTGTGTTAAAATACCTTGAAAATAAAAAAAATTTTTATAGTAAGCTAATTTGTTAAAAGGAGAGCGCGTTGGCATTAACTCGAAAAGGGCTTTTTAAAGCGAGTGCAATATTATCGATTTTATTGTCGATTGTCCTTTTTGCTGTGAGCACGGTGGAGCTACTTAAAACCGGTTATTTTGGTAGCACCCAAACAGGAAGCGGAATAGTTGTTGGTGTTGGTGAGAACAAAATAATTGGCTACGTTTGTTTGGCATTTGGTTTATCAGCATTTTTAGGTGGATTTTTGTTATTTATTTCTTTAATTTTTTATAAATCAAAATCTTTTAAAAAACTTTTAATATTTGCAAGTTTTTTTACTATCGTCGGTGGTGCTGTGTTAAACTTAAATGCTTTGATGCTTTATTTAGCAATTTCTTCAAACGATGATAAGGGCTTTACGTTTGAAAAGTCAAAAAATAAAATTGAGGAAAAGAAACAAGCTGTTGTTAGTGGAGAAAAATTAAGGGAACAGATCGTGTTGCTACGAAAGCTAAGAGATGAAGGAGAAATAACTGACGAAGAGTTTAGATATATGCTGTCAGAATTAATTAACCATAGAGTGTGATTTTATCTTTTTTTTCTTTTTTCTTTGAAAAAATCTTGCAAAAGCTTTTGTGCTTCAATTTTTCCATCGCATCTTTTTATTTCAACATGATGATTTAATCTGTTTGATGAGAGAATGCTGTAAATCAAATTGTCCTTAGAAGTTTTTTCCTCGGTGGCATAGTGTAGCGAAGAAATTCTAGCATTGGCGATGGCACCTGCACACATCGGGCAGGGTTCCAAAGTAACATATATTTCGCATCCATCTAACCGCCATGATTTAAGTTTTTTGCATGCTTTTTCAATAGCAACAATTTCCGCGTGTTTTGTTGCTATTTGTTTTTTTTCTCGTTTATTAAAACCTTTGGCAATAATTTTGTCATCTTTGACTACCACAGCGCCAACAGGTATTTCACCTAGTTTGTAAGCATGTTCGGCTAATTTTAACATTTCAATTTCAAATTTATTCATAACGAGATTTTAATAAAAACCATTTGGAAAGTCAAGTGAAAAAGAGTATACTTTTTTTATGAAAAATGAAGAAAAAGCAAAAGCACCATTTTCGAAGAGAAATTATTACACCGTTGCCGATGCAGGTTGGGGGTATTTTTGCGCGATTGTAGCACCTTACGCAGTTATGGCGGTTGTTATCATTATAATGGGATTATTAAGTTCACAAATATCGCAAAGCATGGAACAGATGAAAAGCGGGTTGGCTTTTACAATAATAAGTTGCCTTTTTGCACCTGTTGGCTACTGCATTTTGTTTTTCTCTTACAACAAAAAAACCAAGACGTCTTTTAAGGCTGTCAAACTAAGATTTAATTTAAAAATTTGGGATTTTGTGATGTGTTTTGTTGTGGCAATAATTTGTCTTTTCGGATTGCAATATTTTATTGGTGGATTCAATTCACTTTTGCAAAAAGGTGGATATGAATTGACTGAAATAGCTTTTCCGCTTGATAATGTTGCATATTTGATTTTAGCCATACTGCTTATGGCAGTGTTGCCTGCTGTTTTTGAAGAACTCATCTTTCGTGGAATAATTTTGAATGGTTTAAAAGGTAAATTAAACGATGTGTATGCGATTTTAATTTCCGCCGTAATGTTCGCATTTGCGCATGGTTCAATTGAACAATTTGTTTATCAATTTGCTCTTGGAGTGGTTATAGGGTGGATGGTCGTTCGAACGGGGTCATTGCTTAGTGGAATGATTGTGCACTTTTTAAACAATGCAATGGTGTTGATTTTTTCATACGCAAGTCAGCAAAGTGGTTCGACAGAATTGTCATACAATGCGTGGCAATGGGTGCTAAGCATTGCCTTGGTTTTAGTGGCTTGTGTTTTAATTTACTTAATAGAAAAATTTTATTTTAAGCACAACAACAGAAATTTGTGCACAAATTCTGAGGAACAATTGAGCGAAAATGATCAAAAGATGCTCCAAGAAAAACCTTATCCGCTTATATTATGGTTTGGAATTGGAGTGGCAGTTGTGTTGTTTTTAATTAACACATTGACTGGTTTTGGAGTTTTTAATCTTACAGCATGATTTTTTGCAGAAGGGAATATAATAATTACAATGAGAGAAAATTCAAGAAATTTTAATTTTGCCATATTGACATATTTTATTATAGTCGTGTTGTTTGTAACATTAAGAATGTTTTCAGCATTTGGTTTTTTAGATGTTTTGGGTGATTATTCTGGTGTGGTGTTCAGTTTAGCTGTTCAAGTTGTATTGCTGTTTTGTGGCAGTGTGATTTTATTTTCAAAATTTAAGAAAAACAAAGCGTCAGAAACATTTAGTTACTATGGTTGTAAAAAAATATCCAAAAATGTTGTTTGGCTTACTGTTGCGCTTGGTGCTGTAGTGTTTATGCTAAATGTTTTTGTGTCTTCAACATTTAATTCATTCATTGACTTTTTGGGATATGAGCACACTTCATCACCGTTGCCATCAAGTTATGGTTTTGATTCGCTGTTTGTTAACTTAGTTTTTTCCGCTTTATTACCAGGGATTTGCGAAGAGCTTGTTCATAGAGGAATGTTGCTAAAATCTATGAAACCACTTGGGATGTGGAAAGCTATTTTGCTGTCAGGTTTTCTTTTTGGGCTTTTGCATATGAACATTGAACAATTCTTTTATGCAACAATCATTGGAATATTTTTAGGTTTTTTAACAATTATGACAGGTTCTATTTTTCCCGCGATGATAGTTCATTTTATGAACAATGCTTTGAGTGTTTATATAACTTTTTCTCGTGTTAACAATTTGCCTATTGGAAACATGTACGAAGGTTTTTTTACCCTTGTTTCATCAAACTTTTTCTTGGGAATGGTGCTTTGCTTAATGGTGATTGTGGTGCTAGGTTATTGCTTGCAGGTGCTTTGCCGTAAGATTTTTCACGCGCAGTTTAAAAATAATTTAGAACAAGCAGCACAAGAAGTACAAAAGAATTTGACAAAACAGGCATATTTTTTAGATTTAAAAAATTTGAAAGACGGTGAAACAAATTCGAATTTACCTGATCCAAGATTGGAAATAATCAAACAGTTGTTTGCTTTACAACCAACTGTTCAAGAAAAATTTGTGCCTAAAAAATCCACTTGTTTTCTTATGTGGGTTACTTTTGCACTCATGAGTGTAATAACCATTTTTACTTTTGTTTGGGGTGTTCTATGATTAAGATAAAACTTATTTGCGTTGGAAAATTAAAAGAAAAATTTTGGGTTGATGCTCAAAATGAATACATAAAAAGGTTACAAAAATTTTGTAAATTCGAAATAATTGAATTGCCAGAAAAAAATCAAACTTCATCAGTTGCAGAAACATTACAAAAAGAAGGTGAGCTTATTTTGGAAAAAATGGAGGGCAAAAGCGTTTTGTTTGATGTCAATTCAAAATTATTTACAAGTCAAAACTTAGCTGAAATCATTGAAAAAATTTCGCAGACTGCAAGCACAATATCTTTTATTATAGGCGGAAGTTATGGCGTAAGCGAAAGTGTAAAAGCTCATTCAAATGAAATGCTGTCATTTGGTAAAATAACCTTACCACACAATTTAGCACGTATCGTTGCGATAGAGCAGATTTATAGGGCTTTTAACATTATTTCTGGGACAAATTATCATAAATAGTTTAAAATTTTTAATTTATAAATATTTGTAAATCTCGTCGCGATGGGAGTATGCGTATTCTACAGCCTCTTGATGAGCCTCATCGACGCGTTTTGTGCCATGGGTTTTGCTTAGTAAAAAATGTATGCAAGTGTGCCCATTCATGCCAGTGTTTTCTATATAGCTTTGACCATGAGGATAGCCATTGATGCTTCCAGCGACAAAATTATTTTCTGTTATTTCTACCCAAACGGGACGCCTTGTCCAGCTCCACTCATAGTTGTAAATGCTGTGAAAAATTTCTGTGTTTTCTCTGTCTATTGGCTCAACATCTGCATGATTGTGTCCACCATTGCGGTAAACGTAATATGTTTTTCCACTCTTTATGTCTATTACCCTAGTTTTTTTATAAGTTGGAAATGTGGCATTTACTGTGTCAAACCAATTTAAGTTGGAAACAGTTATTTTAGGTTCAGGATTTATGATCTCTTCTTCCTCTTCATAATAGTTGTTAATGTCAAACATGTCTTTGTCATTTATGTTTGCTTGACTTTGAAACGCTGGGTATGGAAAAACAGAGCAGAATATTCCGCATATGACTAAAGTTAACAGAAAATAAATCGAAAATAGTTTTTGCATAAACATATAATGCGTAATTTTTAAAAAAATAAATAAATATATTTATTTTAATGAAAAAGTCATTCTCAAGCATTATGATTATAATAGGCACGGTTATTGGCTCTGGGTTTGCCAGTGGCAAGGAAGTGGCTGTGTTTTTTTCACGCTTTGGCAGGATTTCTTATTTTTTTATTGTTTTATCATTTTTTATATTTTTTGGATTAATTTATTTTTTTCTTTCACAAGGAAACAAATCTTTAAGCAAACTTGTTCAATCAAAAATATTTTCGTTGCTTTGTTTGTTTGTAAGTTTAATTTTTACTTCCTCGATGTTTGCAGGCACGTTAAATGTGTTGCCATCATCAAACATATTAAGGATATTGTTGATGACAATAATTCTTTTTGTTTGCGTAATTGTTGCGCGTAAAGGCATCAAGAGTCTTGGTTATATTAATGGGGCATTGATACCGATGACAATATTTTGCATGGCTTTTGTTTTGCTAACGAATTTGGAGGAGCTTTCATTTCCAAATTTCAATCAAAACGCTTTCGCAGGATTGTTGTTTACTGTTCTTTACGCGGTTTTAAACTTTTCAATTTCAGGTGTTGTAATAGCAAAGTCAGGGGAGCAATTAACAAAAAAGCAGAAAACCTTTGTAAGCTTTGTTGCAAGTTTTCTGCTTTCAAGTTTTCTTATGCTAACAAATGTTATTTTACTATCCAACCCTGAGGCTATAAGACAAGATATGCCCTTAGTTTACATTTCAAGTGGAGTGGCAAATCTGTTTGTTTCTTTTGTAATTTTTTCTGGCTGTATAACAACCTTATTTTCTTTAGTGTGGACTAGTCGACTTGCTTTGAAAAGATTTGGTGTGAGTTTGAATTTGTCGATAGTCATTTCAGTTTTTTTGCCTCTTTTACTATCAATGTTGGGATTTGGATCAATTGTAAGTTATTTGTATCCGTTAGCGAGCATAGTGGGAATTGGAATTTTGCTTCTTTTATTCACGTTTCCTGTTAAGAATCATTAGCGATTGTGCCATTTTTCTATTGAGCTGACTACTAAATACATTATGGCAGCAAGCAAACATAAAACGACAGTGCTCATCATGACAAGATCAATTCTAAATATTTGGCTTCCGTAAACAATCAAATATCCAAGTCCTGCGCTTGATGAAATATATTCTCCCATAACAGTTCCTACCCATGCCAATCCGACATTTATTTTTAATACTGAAATGAAATCATTCATTGCGTTTGGTAAAATTAGTTTCCAAAATATTTGTAGCTTGTTTGCTTTCATTGACTTCATTAGTAGTATTTTGTCATTATCGCAAGACATAAATGAGTTCAACATAGAAATTGTGGTCATAACAATGCAAATAAGCACGCACATTATGATAATAGCGCTCATGCCTGATCCAACCCATAAGATTATGATTGGCCCAAGAGCTATCTTTGGCAGTGAATTTAGCACCACAATGTATGGTTCTAAAATCCGTCGAAGTTTTTCGCTCCACCACAAAATTATTGCTAGTAAGGTTCCACCAAGAGTCGCAATGGCAAAGCCCAGAATAGTTTCGAGTAAAGTAATTCCAATATGCCCCCAAATCGAACCATCGCTTATCATTGATGAGAGCATATTAAAAATTCTAGATGGGCTACTCACAAAAAATGGGTCTATTACACCTGTTTGTGCGAGTAGTTCCCACAATCCAACAAATGCTACAAGAATCAAAAATTGAAAACTTAGGACAAAAATTTTATCATTTCTTTTCTTGCGTAAATATCTTTCGTGCGCCTTTGAATAAGGTGCGCATTTCGGTAGTTTAATTTTTTTCGTTTTCATTTGTAAGCTTTTTCCACACAAAGTCGAAAAGTGCACCAAAGCGAGGGTCTTCACGTCTTAATAGTGGGGTTTCTCCATTGAGTTTTAAAATTTCAATATGCTTTACAGTGGCAGGTCGTGATGAAAGAATAACAAGTTTATCCGACATTGACAGTGCCTCTGATATGTCATGCGTTACTAGTATGGCAGTTTTTTTCTCACTTTTTATTATATGGTGGACATCGTCGCACACAGCGACTCTCGTCTGAAAATCGAGTGCCGAAAAAGGTTCATCAAGAAGCAACAACATAGGTTGTAACACCAAGGTTCGAATCAATGCTACACGTTGACGCATGCCACCGCTTAATTCGCGTGGTTTGCGATTTTGGAATTCGTAGAGGTCATATTTTTTAAGAAGTTGCCTAGCAAATTCAAATTTTTCTTCTTTATCAGCAGGCTTTTGTAATTCTATACCCAAAGTGATATTTTTCCAAATAGTTCGCCATTCGAAGAGATGGTCACGTTGAAACATGTATCCTATTTTTTCGTGATTGTTTTTGCCAACCTTCTCGCCACCCAAGACGATACTTCCTGAGCTAACTGGCAACAATCCCGCAATAAGAGACAAAATTGTTGTTTTACCGCAACCGCTAGGACCAACTATTGAAGCAAATTCAAGTTCATCGACAGAAAAAGTAAGATCGTGAAGTGCACAAATTTCTTCATTTTTTGTTTGATAGAAAAAATTTACTTTGTCGATGTCTAACAGCTTTTTCATTTTTACCTCTACATAATCATTCTACTCTCACGTTTGAAAATTGTGCATAAATTGTGGCACTTAATCTTGAACGGATTATTTTGTGGGTATAAAATTTTCGCATAGCAACGAGGAGGTTAAATTGGAAGTCAACGAAGAGAGTTTGCGTCAAGCGCTCATGAAAAAAGCGATAGGGTATGATGCGGATGAGCAAATTTGTGAGTTTGCCGTTGATGAAAACGGGCAAGAAGTGTTATCTAAAAAAAAGGTGACAAAAAAACATTTTGCCCCTGACTTATCAGCCATAAAACTTGTTTTAGAAAAATATCATGAACAGCTTGAACAAACTTATTCAAAAATGACGGACGAAGAGCTTTTAGCTGAAAAAAATCGCCTTTTGCAATTATTAGAGGAGGAAAATCAAAATGCAGATTGAAAAATGCAAGCATCCAACCAAATGCGATTTTGTGGGATGTTCCAACATTGCAGACTATCAACTTTCAACAAAGGGATTGCTAAAAAGGGAATTAGCTTTTTGCGAGAAATGCCTTAAAGAGATGTACGTTGAAATTGGAAAAATGCAGATTCCTAAAGCGGTGGAATCGCCGTTTAAATTAAAAAAAAGATTAAATAAGGAGGGAAGATGAAAAAAACAGGCAAAGACCAAGAAACTTTGGTAAAAAGCGTTATAGATGACTTTAATGTTCGTTCTGAGGCGAGACGACCGTTTGAAACTCAGTGGCAAATGAATATGAATTTTTATATGGGAAATCAATACTGTAATGTCGGTTATGGCGGAAAATTAGAGGATCAAGACAAACAGTATTATTGGGAAGAAAGGCAAATATTCAACCACATAGCTCCGCTAGTTGAAGTTAGACTTGCAAAGCTTGCTCAAATAAAACCAAAAGCCACCGTTTTGCCTTCTTCAAATGATGAAAGAGATGTTTATGCGGCAAAGGTATCAAAAAAAATACTAGACTCCATATCGTCAAAATTTAACTTGTCGCAAAAGATAAGTGAAGCAATGCAATGGAGTGAAATTTGTGGCACAGCATTTTATAAAGTTGCATGGAATTCAGGGGCAGGGCAAGTGGTTGCCATGGAAAATGATGAGCCTATTAGGAGCGGTGAGGTGGAAATTAGTGTTTGCTCGCCATTTGAAATTTATCCAGACAGCTTTACTTGCAGTGATATTGACAAATGCCAAAGTTTAATTCATGCAAGAGCTATGAGCACTGCGCAAATAAAAAGCGTGTATGGTCTTGAAGTGGAAGGAAACGACATAAACGTCTTCTCTTTAAATGCGACAAGTGTTGGATTTGGTGGACTTGGTTATTCAAGTTCTGCTCCTAAAATATGTCAAGGCATAAAATCAAACAGCGCTCTCGTCATAGAAAGATATGAAAGGCCTACAAAAGAATTGAAGAATGGAAGATTAACAATCGTGGTGGGGGACAAACTGTTTTATGATGGGGATTTGCCATATGCTGTTGGTAAAGATGGAGTTAGAGATTTTCCTTTTATAAGGCAAAACAGTATCTCACAAATTGGAAGTTTTTGGGGGTTGTCGATTATAGACAGATTAATACCTTTGCAACGCGCCTACAACAGCGTCAAAAATAGAAAATTAGAATTTTTAAACAGACTTACAATGGGTGTGTTAGCGGTTGAAGATGGCTCAATCGATGTTGAAAATCTTGAAGATGAAGGTTTATGCCCTGGCAGAATTCTTGTTTATAGGCAAGGAGCGAATATGCCTAAATTTTTGGAAGAAGAAAACCTTTCTTCTAGCTTTGAAAAAGAAGAAAGTGTTTTGCTTGATGAATTTGAAACCGTCAGCGGTGTAACGGAAGTTTATGACGCCGATGCTATTTCTTCAAACATCTCAGGTGTTACATTAGAACTTATGCTTGAACAAGATGAACTGCGTTTAAAAGCCAGCACTGATGAGATTAAGCAATGCGTAAAACTTATCAGTCAATACATTCTTAGATTATACAAACAATTTGCACTTATTCCAAGATTGGCCAAAATTGTTGGCGATCATGGCGAAGTTGAAATGTTTTATTTTAATTCTAGTGATATTTCAAGTGATGATATTGAATTGGAAACTGAAAATGAGCTAGGAGACAGTTTGACAAGCCGTAGACAGATGGTGTTTGACCTATTAAATGCTGGATTATTGCAAGATGAGGACGGAACTTTAAGCACACGCATGAAAGTTAAGGTTTTGGAGCTTCTCGGACTTGGAATATGGGAAAATGCTCAAGATCAAAATGAATTGCATTTGAAAAAGGCAGACAATGAAAATCTTGCAATATTTAATGGCAAAGATGTTAAAGCTTTGGAAATTGATCAGCACCAACTACATATAGACAGGCACATAGCATTCATGCTGAGCGGTGATTATGAAGAAAAAAGCTTAATAGATGCTTCGCTTGAAAGTAAATTTTTAAATCATATTAGAGAACATAAAAAATTTTTAAAGGAGGAAAAATATGGCGAATGAACTTATTGGGGAACAACCTATAGAGGAGCAGGCAAATGCCCCTGTGGAGGCGAGTGAAGAAAGTGCTGTTAGCGAAGAAGGCTCCCCAAAACAAAGTGAATTTGGCAAATTCAAGTCTGCCGAGGCATTGCTAGCTGCCTACAATTCTCTTGAAGCTGAATTCACTAGAAAAAGTCAACGTCTTAGCGAAATTGAGAAAGAGCAAGCACAATCAACAAACGCGATTGATCCTGCTGTGATTGAAAACGAATTGAATGTGTTTCTTTCAAAGAATAGTGAAGCCGTGCCATATGCTGATGAGCTAAAAGAGATGGCTTTAAAGCAAAATGGAAAACCTGAATTTGAACAGTTATATCAAAGTTTAGCATTAACTAAACTTGCAAGTGGCTATTCAAAGCAGGACAACCCTATTATAAAGAAATACGTTTTTCAAGATGAAGAACTTAAAAAAATGGTGGTTGAAAATTACATGAAACAGCTGTCAAATCAAAAAACACCGATTGTCATCAACAGCGAAATGGGGGAAAAGGTGGCTGGGCAAAAACCAGCCACCCCAAATTCGCTGGCAGACGCAAAGGGATTGGTGGAAAAATTGTTCAGCTAATATTTAGGAGGAATTATGGTAAATTTAGAAACTGCTGACAACGCCTTAAAAACCGTTTATCTTGGCGTTGTAGCAAATCAACTTAACGTTGCCGCAAACCCACTTCTCACAAAAATTAAACGTTCATCAAAAGATGTTTGGGGCAAAGAAGTAAGAAAACTTGCACCGATTGGATTAAATGGCGGTGTTGGCGCAGGCACAGAAACAGGGCAGTTGCCAGGTGCAAATGGGAATAACTATGCTCAATTTGTGGCTGAGCTAAAAAATCTTTATGGTAAAATTGAAATATCTGACAAAGCAATCAGATCTTCTGCAAGCAATATAGGCGCTTTTGTTAATCTTTTACAAGATGAGATGGAAGGGCTTGTGAAAGCAAGCACTTTCAACCTTGGAAGGATGTTGTATGGTGATGGAACAGGAAAACTTGCAACATGCTCGGGTTATGCAGATGGATACATTTCATGTGACAAAGTAAACAATCTTGTTGAAGGAATGACTATCGACATTTTTGGCACTTCTCTTCCTGTTATTAATAGAGCTAGAATTACCCATGTTGATAGACCTAACAAAAGATTTGCTATTAATGGTACAATTAGTTCTGTGCCAAATGGAAGTATTGTATATGTTCAAAACTCAAAAAATTGTGAAATAACAGGTTTAGGCGCAATTTTTTCAGATTCTGAATATTTATATGGGTTAAAAAGAGCTGATCATAAATGGCTTAGCCCTTATTCTTCAGCTACTGAAACAGAAATATCAGACGTTTTAATTCAATCCGCTATTGATTTTCTTGATGAAAATGCTGATTCGAAAATTAACTTCATTTCTTGCTCAGCAAACGTACGCCGTGCATATCAGTCCTACCTTGCTGCATATCGTTCAAATGTTGACGTTATGACGCTCGAAGGTGGATTTAAAGCTATTTCTTACAATGGTATACCTTTGGTTACAGACAGATTTGTTGATAGCGACACTATGTACTTGCTCAACACTAATGATTTTGTTTTACACGAATTGTGTGATTGGAAGTGGTTGGAGGGAGAAAGCGGGCATGTTTTAAAGCAAAGCCCAAATTATGCAGTTTACACTGCTACACTTGTAAAGTATGCTGAACTTATTTGTGACAAACCAAATGGTCAGGCAAAAATCAGTGGAATAAAGGGAACGGTAACAAATCCATTTCATATCACTGTTGAATGCACAAATTCTACTGCTTCATCTGGTTCAGATGACACAGGAGCATAAAAACCAATAATTTGATGGGGCAAAAAAATTTTGCCCCATTAAAATTTTTAGGAGAAAAAAATGAAAAACCAAATTTTGCTTGAAAGTGATCCTTTTTATATTTCTGATCGTATAAAAGAGGTCGATGAAAACTATTATTTTGTTTTTAATAAAAGAGAAAATCGAATAGAGCTTCATCGTTCCAATCAAAAAGATTCTACTCTTTCGTTAGTTTTACCTTACGATTGCCTTGATGAAAGGGCAATCTTTCTTGCTCGAAAAACTAGAATAGAAAATTTAAACAAAATAATTGACGAAATTGACAAAGAAAATGAGCTTCGTGAAAAGAAATTGCATCGGCAAGCTTTTGAGCAAATAAAAGAGGTGATATATGACAATTAATGAAGTAATTAAACTCAGTTGTGATTTTGTCAATCTTTCAGAATTAAAAGAAGTTGTGGGCGATGCAACAGTGAGCGATGCTGATCAAATCAAACTTAACAAACTTTTAAAGTGTTTAAACTTAGCATATGAAGAAATTTGCAGTGAATTTTTGCCAATTTTAAAAAAAGAGGTGATTGTAGCAAATAATGGGGAGTTTTATTTTTCCGAACTGGCAAAACCAATTTCTGCTGTTGTTTCATTAAAATCAGTCACAGGAGAAAACATGAAGTATTTGCTTTCATCGGATCATATTTCTTTTGACGGTGAGAGCGCTATTTTGACTTATTCTACTATCCCAGAACAGCTCGATTTTGGAGATGAAATTGACACTATTTTACCTGAGAGAGTGCTAGCTTATGGCACTGCGCGTGAATATCTTCTCATGCAATCGCTTTCTGATGAGGCGACCATTTTTGAAACTAGATTCAAAGAAAGCCTAGAAAACATAGTGAGAAAAAAATCTGCTTTAAAAATGCCGGCTAAATTTTGGAGTATTTAAACGGAGGCGCTATGTTTAATAAAAAAAATTTTAAAACAAAACAAAGCAAAAATTTAAAAATAAGATTGACAGATTTTTCAAAATGGAACAATCTCGCAGACAGTGCGCGTGAAATAAATGACACTCGAGAATGTTTTAATTTTATTATTTCACGTGGCGAGCTCGAAGCAGGTTATGGTTTTAAAAAATTATCTTTGCCAAAATCGCAAACTGATTTAACGGATTATGATGTTGATGTAACAGCCACGGAAGTGCTAGGCTTATGGATGGCGCCCATGTATGAACATCAGAGTGCTATTGACAAGTATTATGTTTTTTTCCTTAATCAAAACAAACAAATGTATTATTTTAACATTTTTGGCGATCCAAAATTGATGATACCTGAGACATCGATGGTGTTTGATGAATTGCCGTTTGCAGCACAATTTAGGATCAATGGATATGACACAATGTTGTTTTCTTCGCCGAGCGACCAAACCATAGGCTTAAGTTTTGCAGGAGTTATTACATATGACAACATTCCAAAATTTTTGTCTGGGTGTTGGCATGGGACTTATTTTTTTCTTGTAACAACAGGCGACAAAAATCAACTAGTTTATTCTACAGAAACGATTGCAAACTGGAATGACAACAATAAATTTGATGTTGACTTGCCAGATATACGTGGAGGATTAAAATTTGTTATATCTTTTCATGATGATTTATATATTTTTAGAGATTATGGTATTATAAAACTTTCATTGTATGGCGATTCTGAAAAAAAGTTTGATATACAAAACATATATTATTCTTCATCCTACATTTATCCGTCTTCAATAGCAAAAAATGGTGATTACATCATTTTTGCAACGCAAGACGGGATTTATACCTTTGATGGCGCGAATGTAAACAAAGTTGATCTTCCTTTTGAGGATAAATTTATTAGCACACGCAATTCGTCAATCACAACTGCTAGTTTTCAAAACAAGTATTTTCTAGCCTGCAGAATCGATTTTGGAGACGAGGAGCAAGTTGGAATTGAGAGTGGCACATATGAAAACAATGCCGTGATAATTTACGACATTGAAACGAAAGAAAAAAGTATTATGAGGGGGATAGATGTTAGGCAATTTTGCGTTGTAAACACACCACAATTTCAAAAGTTATGCGCTATCTTTCGTGGAGAGAAAAAAGCTATAATTGGAGAACTCACTAAGGACGGAGCATTTTTTGGATCACAGTTAAAAAAAGTTTGGCATTCTCCTTGGACAGATTTTGGGTATGCTGACAGTTTGAAAAAGATCAAAGCGGTCACGTTAAAACCTCACACAGAGTGTCAGATTTTAATTGAAACAGAAGATGGAGAAAGCGTTTGTGTATCTAGTCAAGATGTTGAAAAAAGTCAAAGAATTTTAGTTGGGCTTGTAAGTAAAAGTTTTAAAATTTCATTCATATCACAAAGTCAAAAAGCAATTTCATGCCCAGAATTTGATGTGATGGTTGTTTGATGTTAAAATTTGACCAAAAGCACTATCTCTTTTTAAATAAGGTAAAAAATGAAGGAGAAAAAATCGCAATGAACAATTATATTTCTAGTTTAAAAGATGATGACAAAAAATCGGAGCTTATTGAATTTGTGAATGAAGAAGATGTGAAAGCTTACAACAAACAAAAGCAAGTTTATGAAAAAACACTTGCTTTTTTAAAACAATTTGATCGTGAAGTCGCTCTCAGTTTTCTTGCTACAAATATGCAGTTAAGGGGCGAACTAGGCATATTTTATGAAAAATTATTGGAAGAGCTTAGTTAATGCAACTTTGGCAAGAGATAGTAAGTGTCATAATTAGCAACGGCATTTTTGCTGTGCTGTTTGTGATTTTGTTTTGCTATCAATTAAAGGATAGTAAAAACAGAGAAGAGAGATATCAAAAAACGATTGAAGACTTGACTGAGCATCTTGGCGTTATCGATGAAATTAAAGCGGACGTGGAGTACTTAAAAGAAAACATACGTCCTAAAAGGAGAGTAAAAGATGAAACTCAAAAATCTGATAAAGTCATATAGTTTTTGGACTGCACTCGCTGGTGCGCTTGTCATATTGGCAAATTCGCTTGGTGCTGTTTTTGGATTTCAAATTGAAGAAAAATTGATAAGTGACATCGTTATGGCTGTGGCAGGAGTGTTGGTGGCTTTTGGAATAGTCACACTTCCAGCAAGCACAAAGGACAAAATCACTGAAACCGATGACTCGCAACAAAGCGTTGAGAAAGAAAATGATCAACAAAATGAGGACATCGATTAGTTTTGATTACTAAAAAAGGAGGCTTTAAAAAGCCTTCTTTTTTGTTTGACAAAATTTTTTAAATTATGTTAGAATTAAATAGTAAGTTTGGCTGTAATTGCCAAATTAAAAAGAGGTGAAAATGAGCGCCGAAGAAGAAATTCAAGAAGTGATCGATTTGATCAATTCGCAAAAGGACACTATAACTGACCAAGCGGGAAAATTGTCTCAACAAGATTTTGACAATATTGATTATTTTTCTTTGCTTAATGATAACAACGCTTCAATCGTGACTTATAAAAATGGCGAAGAAAAAATGGTCTCTTTTTCTTTAACTGAAGGTATAAAACCGATAGAAGATATGACTAGTAAAGTGAATAAAATAGAAAAGATTAAAGAGAAAGCGACGTCACATCTTGAAGAACTAAAAAAACAAAATTTGATTGATAAAAATGCCGATTATGATGCACTCCTAGGTTGTTACAAACTCAAAGGGGATGATGGCAAAACTAAATATTTTACATTAAATGGCAAAGAGATTAAAAGTTTAAAACACTACACATTGTCGCTTTGCTTATTGATTTCGCAAACCCCAACGCTATTAGATTATTCTTTACCGAAGGATTGCTTTAAGGGTAACGTAGAAAGTGCGTTGAGTGCTTATGAGTCATTCGTCGTGTTTGCACAACAAGACAGTGCCACATTTTTTACAGCTGAAATTTTTTTGAATGGCATTGAGTCAACTCTGGGCACTAAAAAGTTAGTTAATATAAGTGTAGAACATAGTGAAATTAACAAATAAAAAAAGAACTTCAAAAGTTCTTTTTTGTTGTTATGCTCTGAGTTTGTCAAGCTGTTTTGCGAATCTTGATTTTCTTCTTGCTGCGCAATTCAAATGAATAACACCGTCTGCAACCGCACGGTCTAAAACTGATGTTACTTCAACGTATGCCTTTTCTGCATCAGCTAAAACTCCGCTGGCAACAGCAGATTGAAATTTCTTTGAATATGTCGAAATTTTTGACTTAATTGATTTGTTTTGTTCGCGTTTTTTTTCTATCACCAAAATTCTTTTTTTAGCAGATTTAATATTAGCCATTTTTTTCTCCTTGCATTAAAGTCTACGGAGATTGTATCACAACAAACAAAAAAAAGCAAGTAAAATTTATAAAATTTTTTAAATTGGAAAAAATTAGCTATATGATAGATATAATTGATGAATGTGGACTTGATTTGGAGGCCATTGGTTATCAAAAATGCAAAGATGGAAAGTTTTCTTTGACCTCTGGCAAGATGGAAGTGGACAGTCAAGCGAAAGCAGACGAAACAGGTTTTGATAAAGGCAGCTATTACATTTACAATTGCCCACTTCTTCATGAATTTGGTGAAGAATGTTTTAATTATGTCGCTTCTGAAATTGGGAAGGGATTAAAAAAATTATTAAACAAACACAAGTTAGGAAAAAAATCTCGTATTTTACTTGTTGGTTTAGGCAACCCAAACATATTGGCTGATGCCCTTGGACCTATGACCTTAAAAGAGGTCGAGCTTGATCCGTTTAAAAAGAATTTGCGCTTGTTCAAATTTAGCCCAAATGTTTTTTCTTCAACGGGTATAAATTCTTTTGATGTCGTGCACATGCTAGCCATTTGGCTGGATGTTGATGGTGTGGTAATTATAGATTCTCTTGCAACAAATGCTGTGTCAAGACTTTCGACTTCATTTCAGATTAATGATGTAGGTATGACCCCTGGAAGTGCAGTCAACAATCTCGGCAACAAACTTTGCAAAGCGAGCATAGGCGTTCCTTGTTTATCCATAGGTGTTCCAACATTGTTACTAGCTGGGAAGGCAAAACCTGACTGGCCAGATGAATTGGTTTTGGCACCAAAGGATATTCACAAAAACCTTAACAACGTAGCAAAAATTATTGCATCGGCAATTAACGAATATGTGTAAATTTTACTTCTTCTCGCATATATATTATCGTGAAAAAAGTCGCTATAATAGACAGCGGAAGTGGTGGAGTTAATGTTTTAAAAATTCTTATGAAGCAATGCTTAGGCTTTGATTTTTTATATTTCGCTGACAACAAGTATGCTCCATATGGAGAAAAAGACATCAATTTTTTAAATAAAAGAGCGATCGAGATAGTAAAATTACTTGAAAAAATTTTTCAACCTGAAATTATTATTTTTGCATGCAACACTCTTACCTCAGTCGCTATAAAGAATGTTAGAAAGAGTTTTCCAAACATTGAGTTTATAGGTTGTGAGCCCGCAATAAAGCCTGCTTGCGAGCAGTTTAAAGAACATGAGGTTTTGTTGCTTGCAACAAAAGTTACAATTAAAAATTGCAGATTGATAAAAAAATTTCCAAATGTTCAAAAAATAGTTGTGCCAAATCTACCCAAATTGATTGATGAAAACCTTTTTGAAATTGAAAATCTAAAAGAATATTTGCAAAAATATTTGAACAAAAAAAAGTTTTCTGCAATTGTTTTGGGTTGCACACATTTTGAAGCCCTTAGACCAATTTTAACTAGTATTAGCGAGGCAAAGCTATTTGGATCAAATATAGGGATTGCGAAAAGGCTTTCGAAGTTTAGCGATGGTGACACAGTAAACAATTGCTCCTTTATGGTCAGCGGAAAAGAAGAGGATTTAGCCAAGTTATTTCATTATTTGATGTTAGAATAATTGTAGTTCTTTTATTAAATTGCTGTAAATCTCTAATATTTCTATTGAAGTGTGCCAAAGTGTGCTTGTTGAAGTTAAACTGATTGTTTCTAAAATGTCTGCCAGATATTCTCCGATACAAATAGATTTAGGAGCATTTGAGTTTAAAAAGCACTGATAATATTTTTCGTTATGTTTTTCAATTTTATTTTTTAATGTTTGCAATTTTTCTTTGACGAAAGTTTCATCATAGACACCGCTATTTAAACCTACCGCCAAATCACTTGAAACTCTAAAAGACTCTGTAAAGAGTGTAAAAGATTCGGCGACCAAATTGCGCTGATTTTGGGTGTAAGCTTCTTCAATAAAGACTTCTGGGAAACTTAAAACGTGTAATTCGGCATCTTGTAACTTTTTTTCAAAGTTTTTAATAACCTTTGTCGCATCGTTTTCATTTTCATATGCGCTGTGGACCACATAATAATATTCACCAGATTTTAAGACATATTGCGCGCCAGTTGTGTAATCTTGACTAAGCAAAAAAGCTTCCGATTGCACTCTTGATTTTGCAAGGCACACGAGATAAAATCGGCAATTTTTTGCGATTGGCAAGTTTTGATTTCCTGCATAATCGATAGACAATGATGATGAAAAATATCCTGCGAGAGTGAAAGCTAAAATACTTACTGAGCAAAGTAAGATTAGTGACAACGAAATTAATATTTTTTTTGCTTTTATTTTCATTACTAAAATATATGAGTTATTTTGACAAAGTATGTTTTATAAATTGGCACTTTTACTAGACAAAAAACGTTTAAAAGTTGTAAAATGATTGAGTGTTAAGGAGGAAATATGAAAATTAAACCATTATTTGATCGTATAGTTTTGTTACCAAAAAAGAGCGAAGAAAAAAAAGGTGGAATTATTCTTCCAACTGCTGCTCAAGAAAAATCCCAAATTGCAACCGTTGTTGCTGTTGGAGATGGGGGGACTGCTGATGGGAAAGTTGCTCCAATCAAAGTGAAAGTGGGCGATGAAGTTTTGTATTCTAAATATGCAGGTGTAGAGTACGAAGAAGATGAAGTTAAATATGTTGTCGTGAGGCAACCTGATATTATAGCAATAATTGAAAAATAAGGAGGTCAATAGGTATGTCAAAAATGATAAAACAGGGGCTTGAAGCTAGGAACGCGCTTGAAAGAGGTGTAAACGCGCTTGCAGACACGGTAAAAATTACCTTAGGCCCTAAGGGTAGAAATGTTGTTCTCGGGAAAAAATATGCTTCGCCACTAATTACAAATGATGGTGTCACTATTGCCAAGGAAATCGAACTTGCTGATCCATTTGAAAACATGGGTGCAGAACTCATCAAGGAAGTGAGCGTAAAGACGAACGATGTTGCGGGTGATGGAACTACGACAGCGGCTGTGCTCGCTCAAGCCATAATCAACGAAGGTATGCGCAATTTTGCTGCTGGTGCGAATCCAATCATATTAAAAAAAGGAATTTTTAAAGCGGTTGAAGTTGCAACTATTGGCTTAAAACAACTTTCAAAACCTGTCAGTGGAGAGGATGATATTGCAAAAGTAGCGAGCATCTCAGCAGGAGATGAAGATGTTGGAAAACTCATTGCCGAAGCTATGAAAAAGGTGGGGGCAGACGGGGTCATTACGGTTGAAGAATCTCAAACTATGAACACTGAGTTGTCGGTGGTCGAAGGTATGCAGTTTGAAAGAGGTTATTTGTCGCCTTATATGTCAACCAATATGGAAAAAATGATTGCTGAACTAGATAACCCTTATATATTAGTGACAGACAAAAAGATTTCACAGATTGCTGAGATACTGCCTTTGCTTGAAGAAGTTGTTAAGACAGGAAGCAAATTGTTTATAATTGCAGAAGATGTCGAAGGCGAAGCACTGACAACTTTAATTTTAAACAAATTGCGTGGAACATTTACTTGTGTGGCTGTAAAAGCGCCTAGCTTTGGTGACAAACGAAAGGCCATGCTCGAAGATATTGCTATTTTAACAGGTGCAACACTTGTTAGTGAAGAACTTGGCATGGAATTTAAAAATGCTGGTGTTGATGTGCTTGGCAGAGCGCGTTCGATTGTTGTTGATAAGGATAAGACAACAATAGTCGAAGGTGCAGGTGACAGCGAAGCTATTCAGGACAGGATTCGCTCAATCAAAGTTCAACTTTCAAACGAAAAAAGTGAATATGAAAAAGAAAAACTTTCTGAAAGGTTGGCAAAACTTGCTGGTGGAGTGGCAGTAATTAAAGTGGGAGCTCCAACGGAAGTGGAAATGAAAGAAAAGAAACTTAGAATTGAGGACGCTCTTTCTGCTACAAGAGCTGCTAGCGAAGAGGGAGTTGTGCCAGGCGGAGGAGTGAGTTTGTTGAAAGTTGGAGAAAAGATAAAACAGCTCTTGCCAAACCTTTCTGGTGATGAAAAGATTGGAGCGCAAATAGTTTTGAAGGCTCTTGAACAACCTGTTAGACAAATTGCAAAAAACGCAGGGGTAGATGGAGGCGTTGTTGTAAGCGAGATTTTAAAAAATCTTGACAAGAAAGCGTATGGATTTGATGCACTTAAAAACGAATATGTTGATATGATTAAAAGCGGGATTATTGATCCTACAAAAGTGACAAGAAGCGCTTTGCAAAATGCCGCGAGTGTTGCCGGAACGCTTTTAACAACGGAAGCAGTTGTCGTTGAAGTTGAAGACAAGAGTGAAAAAAATCCTCAACCTGAATATTAATAAAAAAATGTTTAATAAAATTTAATAAAGGGAAAGATATAAAAAGGAGCAATTATGAAAAAGCTGTTTTTACTTATCTTTCCTCTTTTTTTATGTTCAATAATATGTGGTTGCGAGTCTATGGCTGGGATTAAACTTGCAACATTTTCTAATATTACAAGCGCAGGGAGTGAAAATTACACTTTTAGGTTAAATTTTCAGAACGACTCGCGTTATGAAGAAAAATATTTTGATGTTCAAATTATGTCCGATCAAGAAAATATAGAAATTACTTATAATATTGAAGGAGAAAACAAGCTTACTTCCACAATAACTGAAAAAAACGTGTGGAATTCTTTGACATCATTAAAATCAGATGCGATGGGGCTTTTGGGACATGAGGAATTTGATCAGTTAAAAGATGCTGTTAGTCAGATTTATATTTTCAACGTTTCAAAATCATGTAAACTAACATTTAGAGTGGTTGTTGGTCAGCTGGCAGAAAATGAGCAACAAACAGGGTTTGTGTTGTTAAACACAGAACCTGTATCTGATGACTTCGTGCTTAATTGTGATTAAAAATAATTTTGTTTTTTTAAAAAAATAATGTAAAATAAAGCATAGGAGTTTGTTATGCTTTCAATTAAACATTTATTTTTGAAATACACACGAGAGTTTTATGCTCTTTATGACATCAATATTGAAGTTGAAGATGGCGAGGCGGTCGCTTTGGTTGGGCAAGACAACAGTGGGAAGACGAGTTTGCTTAGAGTCATTGCAAAATTTGAAAAGCCGACGAAAGGAGAGATTTATTTAAAAGATAGGCCTTTAAAAAAGGTGAATTTTCGTTCGGACATCAGTGCAGGGTATGTGCCAGCATCACCTGTGTTTTTAGAAAACAAAACGGTTTATGAAAATCTTAAATATATATTAAACGAACGCAAACTTCCAGCGGAAGAAGTGGAAAACAAAATCAATGAAGCTGTCATTGAATTTTCGTTAGAAAAAATTAAAGACGAAAAAGTCTCAAATTTGTCGGTGGAAGAAAAATATATTCTTTCACTTATCAGACTGTCTTTTAGAAAGCTTGATTTTTTGATGATCGACAACATTTTCGACCATCTTTCAGAGTTTTATCTTGAAATAATTGAAGAAATCTTGGAAAAGTTGAAAACTCCGCAGACGACTTTGGTCCTTGCCACTACTGATGAAAAAATTGCAGAAAGATTCTGCAAGCGTAAAATATATTTTAAAAACGGTTCAATTGTTACACAAGCGCAATATTACGAAAAGGACAATTAATCGTCAGGAAAAGGTTTTTCTTTCGGCACTGATTGCTCGGAAGACTTTTTTTTATTTTGGGGCGAAGCAAGCGAGGAAAGTATACCGAGCAAAGGATTTGCTTCCGATGAATTTGTTATTGATTCAAGAGCATTTTGAGATAGCATTGACGAATTTTGACCACCTAAAAGCATTTTAAACAGCAAAGGCATCAATGGGTTGTTGGTGCCCATCAATGAGTTTGCGCCTCCCGCTTGTTGTGCGTTTTTGTTTTCAGAAAAGGCATTTGAACTTTTTTGCTCCGTATATGCTTCTGGAGGATATAATGGGAGATTGTCTTTAAAATTCATATCTTTATATATGCGTTAAAAATTTAATTTGCGACAAATGTGGAAAATTTTGTGTTTGCTACATATATTGCTATTGTAAAAAGAGGAAACTATGGGCAAAAATTTTTCAGATTTTCAATTTGATCAAAAACAATATGCAAAACAAAATGAAGATAAGAATGTTCAAAGAGAACAAAAAATAAATGAAGATGAAATAAAGAAAAGCTTTGATGAGTTTTCAAAGCTTAACAACAACGATTTGAGTGCAAGGCTTGCACAAGAGGTAAAAAAACGTAAAGACGAAGGCTCTTTTGATGCAGATATGCTTTTGAGTAGTGTTGAATCTGTTCGCGCCTTTTTACCTCCGGAAACGTATGAAAACTTAAGGAATTTAATAGAGAGTTTAAGATGAAGATAGACCAAAGATTGCTTTCGCCTCATGTGTTTGCTGTTGATGAAAAACAATTATGTTTTGTAAGCGCAAATGATTATTTTAAGTTAAAAAAAATATTGATTGCAAAAGACATAGAAATAATAGACGAATATTTATTCATAAAATCATTTTTTATAAAAGCTTCGCGAGATCAACTTTTGTACTTATCAAAACTTGCTAGTGTTCGTTACATATCCATAAACGCTTCTGCACTTGCCCTTACAAATATTGCTAGAAATGTTTTGTCGCGTCCAAAGGATGAGTTAAATGGAGAGGGGGTCGGTGTTGCCTTTATTGACACGGGTTTGTTTCGACATTCGGATTTTTTAATTGGTGAAAACAGAGTTAAAATGTTTGTGGATTTTGTCGGTGAAAAAAAGTTTGCTTACGATGACAATGGACATGGCACTTTTGTTGCAGGTGTTTGTGCTGGCAATGGCGCTTTAAGTGGTGGCAAATATATGGGCTTTGCACCAAAAGCCAACATCTATTCGTTGAAGGCTTTGGATTCGAAAGGTGAGGCATACTCAAATAAAATATTAAATGCTATGCAATGGATTTATGAAAATCATAAAAAACACAACATAAGAGTTGTGTGCATGAGTTTTGGTAGTGAACCGTTGGGATTGAATGACCCAATAATGAACGGCGCTGAAGAACTTTGGAAAAGCGGAGTAATAGTCGTCGCGGCAGCAGGTAACAGTGGCCCTGAATTTCAATCAATAAAAAGTCCGGGCGTTAGTCGTAAAGTTATCACAGTAGGTGGGATGGACGACAATCGTTTAGATGACAACAATTATTCCTCTTCATTTTTTGAAATTGCAGATTTTTCTTCAAGAGGTCCATCTTTTAAATCCTATAAACCAGATTTGGTTGCTCCTGCGGTGGATATTATATCATGCAAAATTGGTGGTGGTTACACTAAGCTTAGTGGAACTAGCGTTGCAACACCAATGATTGCAGGGGCAATGTGCTTGCTTTGTGAAAAAGAACCTAAAATAGTGCCAGATGAAGCAAAACGAAGATTGCTTTCTGTTTGTAAACCTATATCCTACAACAAAAATTTAGAAGGCTTTGGTTATCCAAATCTAGCAAAGCTTCTCAATTAATTCGCAAATTTTCTTATTTGTATCATTTTTTGGGGCGTTTTTAAGATTTTTTTTATATTTTTCAAGATTTTGCATCATATTTTCTATTGTTGCTTTTAATTTTTCTTGATTTAATTTTTCATCTAAAATCATTTCGCCATAGCCGAGTTTTACAAACAGTTTGGCATTTTCAATTTGGTCACCTCGTGATGCTTTTTTAGATAAAGGCAACATTAGCATTGGTTTTTCTAAAGCGAGCAGTTCGTTTATGACCCCCGAACCTGCACGTGTAACTACGAGGTCGCTTGCACTGTAATAATCCGCTATTGGATCAAGATATGCGACAGGGTAATAATTTTCTTTTGGTTTAAAATCATCAATATTTTTTTTGCCTGTGCTGTGAATTACGACGTATTCGTTTGTTAAAAATTCTGGGTTTAAAAAAAGTTCGTTGATTTTTTTTGCGCCAAGGCTCCCTCCAACAACCAAAATTATTTTTTTATTTGGGTATTTTAACTTTGACAAAATTCTTTCACGATTTCCTAAAAAAAGTTGAGAACGAATAGGTTGACCAGTCCAAATATATTTTTTGTTTGTTTTGCTTGTTTCGAAAAAGGTCGTGCAAGTGCAATTTGCGACTTTAGATATCAATTTGTTTGCCACCCCCATGCTTAAATCCGATTCGTGTGTTATGACGGGTATGTGCATCATTCGTGCCGCGATTGCGACTGGCAAAGCCACAAAGCCACCCTTAGAAAAAACTACATCAGGCTTTATTGTTTTCAAAACTCTTTTTGATAGGGAAATTCCTTTTAAGAGTTTAAAAGGTATGCTTAAATTTTTAAGTTTTTTACTTCTGTCTAATTTTGGCGATTTAATTTCATGGAAAGTAAAATTTTTTTGCTTTTCAATGATTTCTTTTTCCATTCCGTTTGTGCCTATATAGTGTTTTTCAAAGTCTGTCAATTCTTCTGCAATTGCAATATTGGGATAAATATGCCCAGCTGTTCCGCCTCCGGTGAAAACAATCTTTTTCATAAATAAAATCCTTTTTTTTATTATTTTACGCAACGATACTTAAATTTATTTATAAATATTAATGCACGAATATGCATAAATATACGTCAACGTTGTTGTAAAAAAAAGTTGGTTAAAATTGCAAAATATGATATAATCTAATATAAAACAATGGATTGGAGAGTAAATGACATCTAAGTACGAAGCAAAAGATATTGTTGTGTTAGAAGGCCTTGATGCTGTGAGGCTTAGACCTGGAATGTATATTGGAACGACGGGACCAAAGGGTTATCATCACATTTTGTGGGAAATAGTTGATAATGCGATAGATGAAATTTCAAGTGGTTATGGTAGCACAATCACAATCACTCTTAATCAAGATGGTAGTGCGACTGTTGAAGATGATGGTAGGGGGATCCCTGTTGACAAGCACCCGACTATGAACAAATCGGGCGTGGAAGTCGTTTACACCACACTTCATGCAGGGGGGAAATTTAACTCTTCAAATTACAAATTTTCAGGCGGTTTGCATGGCGTTGGCGCTTCTGTCACAAATGCGCTTTCAAAATGGTGCGATGTCACTGTCAACAGAAATGGCAAGACTTACAATATGAGATTTGAATCTTTGTTGGGCGATGATGGAAAAGTCCACGGTGGACAAGTAGTTAAGCAGTTGACCGAAACAGGTAGAAGCACACTAACGGGCACAAAGGTCACTTTTTTGCCAGACGAACTCATTTTTGGCAAACAGCAGTTTAGTTTTGATGTAATATCAAAAAGAGCAAGAGAGCTTGCCTTTTTAAATAAGAATTTAAAAATCAAAGTTATTGACAATGTCAATGGGAATGAAGATTTTTTTCACTTTGAGGGTGGAATTGCTGATTTTGCCAAATATCTGGTTGAAGGCAAGGTCAAATTATATGACGAGCCAATTTATTTAGAACAAGAAGACGATGATTTTAAAATGGAACTTGCTTTGATTTACACGGATTCTTACACGGAAAATTGCTTTTCATATGTCAACAATATTCCAACGACAGAAGGCGGAACTCATGAAACAGGTGCGCGTTCAGCTATAACAAAAGTTTTCAACGACTATGCGCGAGCCAACAATTTTTTAAAGGAAAAAGAGGCAAATTTTCTGGGCGAAGATTTTCGTGAGGGCATGACGATTGTTCTTTCAGTAAAAATGAACAACGTGCAGTTTGAAGGACAAACAAAGACAAAACTTGGAAACCCTGAGGCGAGGGTTAAGGTTGAATCGCTTGCGATTAAGGGATTACAAGAATTTTTAAATTCTAAAAAATCTGCAAATGTGGCTGGGATTATTCTAGAAAAAGCAAAGGGCGCTGCAAAAACTAGAGAAGCAGCACGCAGGGCAAAAGAGCTTTCACGTGCGAAAAATTCGGCGGACAATTTTAACCTCGTTGGCAAACTTGCAGCATCATCATCAAAAAATCGTGAAAAAGCGGAACTATTTATAGTAGAGGGCGATTCTGCCGGTGGCAGTGCTAAGCAAGGGAGAGATCGCTCGTTTCAAGCCATTTTGCCACTCAGAGGGAAACCTTTAAATGCTGAGAAAAAAAGAATTGATCAAGTGCTTGGAAATGAAGAAATAAGGACCATAATTTCCGCCTTAGAAACAGGCATTGGCGAGGACTTTGATTTGTCATCATTAAGATACAACAAGGTTATTATCTTATCAGATGCCGATCAAGATGGGGCACATATTCGTGCGATTTTACTAACGTTTTTCTATAGATATATGCGAGAACTTATCAATGACGGCCATGTGTTTATAGGCTTGCCACCGCTTTACAAAGTCTACAAAAAGGGATTTGAAGAATACGTTTATTCTGATGTGGAGTTGCCTGCCGTTACTGCCAAGGCTGGAAAGGGTTATATGATTCAAAGATACAAAGGTTTGGGGGAAATGAACCCTGACCAACTTTTTGAAACTACTATGGATCCTGAAAAGCGCACATTGATTCAGGTTACTATCGAAGATGCAGCAGAAGCGGAAAAGATGGTTGTGACCTTAATGGGTGACGATATTGAAGCTAGAAAAAATTATATTTCTAAACATGCAAACTTTGATCGCGAAGACGCATTTTTGAATGAGTATAAAAGTTAGGAGAGTGCAACATGGCTGATGAAATCATTTATAAATCTTTAGAAGAAGTTTTGCACGATTCTATGATTCCTTACACAGAACACGTGGTGCTCGATCGTGCCTTGCCAAGAGTTGAAGACGGTTTAAAACCTGTTCAAAGAAGAATTTTGTATTCCATGTTGGAACTCGGGTTAGAACCTGAAAAGCCTTATAAAAAATCGGCAAGAATCGTTGGTGAATGTATGGGTAAATTTCACCCGCACGGTGATAGTTCTGTTTACGATGCTATGGTTAGGCTGAGCCAAGATTTTGTTATGCGAGCCCCACTCGTTGAAGGGCACGGAAACTTTGGTTCGATTGATGGCGACAGTCCTGCCGCAATGCGTTATACTGAGGCAAAGCTTGCACCACTTGCTATGGAACTTTTGCGTGACCTTGAAAAAGACACAGTCAAATGGAGTTTAAACTTTGACGACACACTCCGTGAGCCTGATATGCTACCTGGGCGTTTTCCAAATCTGCTTGTAAACGGCGCTTCAGGAATTGCTGTGGGAGTTGCGACAAACATACCACCACACAATTTAGGCGAAGTTATCGATGGGGTTGTTGCTTACATAAACAATCCAAAAATAAATCTTGATCAAATGATGGGAATTATTAAAGGCCCAGATTTTCCTACAGGTGGCGAATTAATTTTTGATGATGGGCTCAAATCCGCTTACGCGACAGGAAAAGGTAAAATAACCATTAGAGCAAAGGTGGGCATAGAAACGAATGGAGACAAAACATCGCTGGTTATTACAGAGCTTCCTTATCAAGTAAACAAAGCACTTTTGTTACAAAAAATTGTTGAACTAAAAGAAAATAACAAAGACAAGCTTTCATGCATAAGCGAGATTCGTGATGAATCGGACAAGAATGGAATGAGGGCAATTATAAGGCTAAAAAAAGATGCTGACACCAAAAAAATTCTTGAAATTTTGTTTAAATCCACCAACTTACAAATTTCTTATGCTTTTAACATGGTGGCTATAGCTGGTGGGAAACCACGTCAAATGGGTCTTTTAGATATAATCTCATATTACAGCGAATATCAACGAGAAGTTATTGTAAGACGCACCAAGTTTGAACTCAACACCGCAAAAGAAAGAGCGCATATTGTAGAAGGCCTTATTAAAGCCATAGCTAACATTGACCAGGTAATAAAAATCATCAAGTCAAGTGCGAATGTTTCTGATGCAAAGACAAGGCTTAAAGACAAATTTGGCTTTTCAGAAAAACAAACGCAAGCGATTTTAGATATGCGTTTAGCAAGGCTTGTTAATTTGGAAGAAGAAAAACTGAAAGCTGAGCTTGAAGAATTGAAGCAAACCATAGAAAGATTGACGAAAATTTTAGGTTCAAAAACAGAACAATACAACGTTGTTAAAAAAGAAATTTTAGAAATCAAAAAAGCCTATTCTTCGCCAAGAAAAAGTCAAATCAGTGGAACCACTGAAATCAAACTGGAAAAAGTGGTTGACGAGTCCTCCATGGCGAACTATGTTGTCGCTGTTACGGCAGCTGGAACGGTGAAAAAGGTTACCAGCAAAAATTATTCGATGTCAAACAAAAATTTAATTGACGGTTCGACTTTGTGCGATGTTCATTCACAAGTTTTGTTCTGCACGGCGAATGATTTGATTTTGATATTTACTGATCGTGGAAACGTTGTTAAAACCACCGTTGAAAAATTAAAAGAATGCAAGTGGCGTGATAAAGGATTCTCAATTCATGATTTAGAGGCGTCAGCGCATCCAAATGAAAGAGCTATAAATGTGCTTGTCGCAGGGAAAGGAAACGAAATTGTGTTTTTGACGAATGAGGGTATGGCAAAAAGGACCTCTTATTCAGACACAATTACTGTCAAAAGCTTCTATCAAGCTGTTAAAATAAATGACGGGGACACACTTTTAAATGTTGATTATGCCTCTTCAAATTCGTCCGTCTTGATGCTTACAGAAAAGGGTATGTCGCTGGTGTTTGATGTCAACGAAATTCCGTTGCAAGGAAGAATCTCCGCCGGTGTGAAAGGAATAAATCTTGACGAAGGTGACAAGGTTGTTTTCGCGACTATTGTCAATGGCAATGACCAAACGGTCGTTGCGACTGAGAGTGGGCACATCAAAAAGCTCGATCTATCAAGTTTTGGGAAAGGGAGCCGATATAGAAAAGGGTTGAAATACATCATTCTTCAAGAAGACGACAAAGTAAATTTTGCTTGCATTTCGACCAAAACCCCAATTATTGCAGTTGACTTTGGACTGAAAATACTCACTCTTGACACCAAAAAGTTTAAACCACAAGAGCGATTGACATCAGGCGAGCAAATAATTAAGAAAAGATTTTTGGGTATATACAAATTTTGTTAATAATAAAAAAGATTCTCGGATGACCGAGAATTTTTATTTATAAAAATGCAATAAAATTTTGCATATTTTTTTTAGCTGTTAAGTAAAGTATGTTAGGTTTTCGACATCGCTCGTATGTTTTAGACATTTTATGCTGAAAGATGCTTTTGCGATGAGAGCTTAAATATTTTAAGATAAAAGCGAGGTTTGTAATGCGCAGTTTTGTTGTAGTCAAATCTAGATCAATAAAAATTTTTATAGCTATGCTTGCCGTAATAATATTGCTTACAATTTCATTTGGAGGAGTTCAACTTGCAGAAGTGTTTTTTGGTTACTCGACAAGAAAAGTGCCAATTTACAGTGTTGCAACTGACAAAAAGCAAGTTGCCATCTCATTTGATGCGGCATGGGGTGCTGACAAAACAAAGGCCATTGTCGATGTTTTGAAAGAGTATGATGTAAATGCCACATTTTTCCTTGTAGGGTTTTGGGTTGATGAAAATGAAGATATGGTTAAAATGTTGGCAGAAGAGGGCATCGAAATTGGCACTCATTCAGAAAACCATCCTGATATGGTAAAACTTGATGGTGAAACAATAAAAAATGAACTTGTTAGTTCTTCTGAAAAAATCGAAAAATTGACGGGTAAAAAAGTAGAACTCTTTCGTGCACCTTTTGGCTCATATAATGACGAGTTAATTTCGAAAGCTGACGAGCTTGGGTTGAAAACAATTCAGTGGGATGTCGACACGCTGGATTGGAAAGGGCTGACAGCTTCGCAAATGTGCGCAAGAGTTGTGGACAATGTTAAAAATGGGTCAATCATTTTGATGCACAATAATTCAGACAATATTATAGATGGCTTAAAACTTATTCTTGAAAGACTAAAAATGCAGGGCTATGAAATCACAAGTGTTGGTGAATTGATTTACAGTGAAAATTATGAAATAGACAGAAATGGAGTGCAACATAACCTCGGTCAATAGTGTTTTAAATTTTTCTTTAATGGGAAAGATTATAATATTTTAATATTTAAGGAGATGAATTTTTTATGCAAAACTTAAGAAAGAATGAGGTTACACTTTCAGGTAAAATCTCGTCAGGCCCTGTTTTTAGTCATGAGTTTGTGGGTGGCGAAAGATTTTATGAATTTATTTTAGATGTCAACAGGCTTTCAGGCGCTGTTGACAGTTTACCAATTACCATAAGTGAAAACTTACTTAAAACCGTTTCATTCACGGATTTTAGTAAGGGTGACGAAATTGAAATAAATGGAGATTTTAGATCTTATAACAAAGAGGTCAATGGCAAAAGCAAATTGATACTTTCTGTTTTTTGTAAATCGGTAAGTCCAAAAACGAGTCAAATTGATAAAAATAATATTGACTTGTTGGGATATGTTTGCAAACCGCCAACGTATAGGGTGACTCCTTTAAATCGACAGATAAATGACGTTTTACTTGCTGTGAACAGGCAAAATAAAAAGAGTGATTACATTCCACTTATCATATGGGGTAGAAATGCTACGATGGCAAAAGATTACAAGGTCGGCGATTGTGTCGGTATAAGGGGAAGAGTTCAATCACGAAAATTTAGCAAGGTCATTGGTGATGTTTCCGAAGAGCGCACTGCTTATGAAGTAAGTGTTCAAGATGTTTATGAGTATATTCCCAAAATAGAAAAACATCTGATATTTGACGAAGACAAAGCAGTGAAGTTTGTTGAAAGCGATGTGCTACTTGGAAGATAAAAATAGTAAAAAGCTCTCATATTTGAGAGCTTTTTTGTTGGCATAATTTTACTTAATTTATTTAATAAGAGGGCAAAGCATACTTGATGGAGGTTGCAGGCCGAGCATTTTTAAAATCGTTGGAGCGACGTTTGCAAGCGATGCATCTTTACATTTTTTTAATCTTCTCTTTTTTTCAGACACGAGTATAAAAGGCACCATGCTTGTTGTGTGCGATGTTACAGGAGATCCAAACTTGTCATACATGATTTCGGCATTGCCGTGATCTGCTGTTATAATGCATTCTCCTCCAGCCATGAGAGTTGCAAGTGCAACAGCATATGCTTGTTTGTCGACACATTCAGCAGCTTGTTTTGCAGAATTAAAGTTGCCCGTGTGACCAATCATATCAGTGTTTGAGTAATTGACCAAAATAAAATCATATTTTTGTGAGGCAACAGCTTCAAGCGTTGCGGATGTGATTTCAAGTGCTTTCATTTGTGGGTAAGGAGCAAAATCTGTTGTTGGAATACTCTCGATCAATTTTCTATCTTCACCTTCATAAGCTTTTTCTATTGTGCCATTGAAGAAAAAAGTTACATGCGCGTATTTCGTCGTTTCTGCAATGTGGAATTGTTTGAGACCAGCCTTTGAAATAACAGCAGAAAGGTTGTCTTCAATTTTTTCAGGTTCAAAAATCGCATGCGCAAATTTTAAATTCTCGTCATATTGTTCCATCGTTGCAAAATACAAATTTGTAAACTTTTTAGTTTTGAATTTGTCAAAAGTCGGATCGGTTAGTGCAAAGCTGATCTCTCTTGCTCTGTCAGAGCGGAAGTTAAAAAAGATCACACTGTCGTTGTCTTTTATTATACCTCTTTTATCTATTATGATGGGTTCAACAAATTCGTCAGTTTTACCATTTTTGTAACTTGTTTTTAAAGCTTCAACAGGATCTTCGAATGACTTACCGTTTCCATGCACGAGCAGGTCGTATGCCCGTTTTAATCTATCGTATCTTTGTTCTCTATCCATGGTAAAGATTCTTCCACATATTGTGGCAATTTTAACATTTGATCCATTAATTTCGTCTAAAATTTCTTCTATAAAATATTGAGCATGGGTAGGGCTAGTGTCTCTGCCGTCAGTAATGATATGCAAAAAAACGTTTTCCAGTTTTCGTTCTTTTACTAAATTGATTATGGCTTTTAAATGATCGATATGAGAGTGCACTCCTCCATTTGAAAGCAATCCTAAGATATGCAATGCAGAATTGTTTTTTTCTGCATGAAGCAGAGCATTATTCAAAACAGGCAAATTAAAAAAATCTCCAGACTCTATTGACCTGTCAATCTTTTCTAAATTTTGTAAAATCACTTTGCCAGCGCCGAGAGTCAAGTGTCCGACTTCAGAGTTTCCCATTTGACCAGCAGGCAACCCAACGGCGTTTCCACTTGCGTGCAATTTCATGTGTGGATATCTTTTTATAAGTTTTTTTAAGTTTGGCGTGCCAGATGCTTTTATGGCATTACCGAAACGTGACTTATTAATTCCAAACCCATCTAATATGACCAAAGTAACCATAATCTACCTCACAAATTGAGTTTAACACCAAAATCAATTTGTTGTCAAACATTTGGAGTGCTCAAAATTGTCGTTTATTTTAAATTATCTTCTTTTTAAATGCTCATCAAAAAAAAGTGTGATCTTTTTCAGGTATGTTTTCATAATCATAATCATCATCTTGATAACCACTTTCTCTTTTTCTACGCTCATGTTTTTGTTTTTCAGAAAATTCTTTGGAAGCTTCTATGTTCTGTGTCGCGATCGCACGGCTTGCTTTTTTCTTTGAACCCCAAACATGAATGGACCCTTTGTCTAAAAAAAGTTTTACCACTAAAAACAAGGCAGCAGCGCCGATTACTATGTAGATTAATCTTGAAAACACGCTTCCTTGGTAACCAAAAATGCCTGCGACAAAATCATATTGCAACAGTCCGATCAAAAGCCAATTGATGCAACCCGCTATGGCAACAGCAAACGCTATAAATGTTAACATAATTTGTTTCCCTCCATTTATAGTTGTTAGTTTGCGAAAAAAATTAATAATAATTCTTAAATTTTTGATTGACTTTTTTTAATTTTGCGCATATAATATCAATATTCTCGACCTTTGGAGGAATAACATGGCAGAAAATTATCTTACACCTGAAGGGAAAAAACAACTTGAAGAAAAACTTCAATATCTTAAAACCGTAAAAAGACCAGAAGTTGTAAAAAAGATTGGCATTGCACGTGAGTACGGTGATTTGTCAGAAAATGCGGAATATGATGCAGCAAAAGAGGAGCAAGCTATACTTGAAAGTCAGATTGCTGACATTGAGTCTACATTGTTGAATGCTGTAATAATCAAAAAGAGCAATATTGACACGTCCAAAGTAAGCATTGGCACAAGGGTCAAACTTTATGACCTAGAATTTGATGAGGATGTTGAATACAAAATTATTGGTTCTGATGAAAGCGATCCAAAGAATGGTATTATAAGCAATGTTTCACCGGTTGGTTCGGCGCTTTTAGGGCATAAAGTGAATGATATAGTAACAGTTAAAACACCAAATGGTGAAATTAAGTTTAAAATTTTGTCGATAAGCGTTTAATAAATTTTTTACATTATGCAAAAATTGTTGCTTTGCAAACGTGTTTTTGATATAATGTTCATACAAATAGGAAGAATGTATGTCATTTAAAAACTATCTTAAACTCGCAGTTGCAAATTTTGACAAGACTTGGAAGCTTGTCGTTTATCGCGTTATAATTTGGCTCGTGATTTGTGCGTTGTTGGCACCTTTTTATAACGTTATAAAAGAGCAAATCGTAAATGCATGGAATGATGAAACATTCCTTTCTTTTGCTAAGGCTGGTTTGTTTTATGGCGAAATAGTTACTGCCACATTTGTAAATGTGCTTAGCGCAGTTTTGACATTTTTGACATCTTTTTTTGCGAATCATTTGGCCGTAGCGATCTATTCGATGATAGTTTTGTTTTTTATACGACCTATCTTGATGAATGTTGGCAGATATGTAGTTGATGAGATGATGTATGGCTTTATGTCCAGCTATGCAAAATTGGGCTTCGCATCAACCTTTGTAAGAACTTTAAAAAAATCTATTCCTTATGCTTTTTTTAGATACCTTTATTGCCTGCCTTTTGACTTGGCCACTATAGGAGCATTTTATGGTTTGCTTTTAGTAGAATGGGGAAGCTACGCTCTTGCTATGCCGTTTGTGTTTTTACTAATTGCCTCTTTGCTTCTTGCCATCAAGTTGATGTTTGTGCTAGGTTGGGGACCAGCGATGGTAGTTTACAACGAAAACGTTTTTGTTTCTTTCAATTTGGGAATAAAGGCAGTAGTTAGAAATTCAAGTTTGGCATTTGTTTTTTCGTTTTTGACTTACTTTTCTCTTACAACATTTGCACTAGGGCTAGGGCCTTTCAGCTTAATTGTGCTTGTCCCACTGTTTGCAGTCGTATCATCAATGTTTGAAACAATGTTTTTCTTCGCTTGTAATGGCATGAGATACTATATTGACGAAAAAACTGTGCTGTCTTCAAAAAAACTTGAAGAACAAGACACTATGAGCCAAGCAAAATTTTTGCTATAAAAGTTAGCTTTCAACTTAAAAGGGTTATAAAATTTTTATAAATTATTT
>CASFYE010000010.1 GCA_949298925.1 uncultured Bacillota bacterium | reverse complement strand
TTAAACAATTAAAATAAAACAAGCTCGATTTTTTCCAGCTTGTTTTTATTTTTTAACTATGAAAAAATTTTTTTCAAATATTTTAATAAAATCTAATATAAAAGATTGTTATTAATAAATTTAAGCGTTTTTATTCAAGCATTTTTTACGCAAAATATCTCCCTTTTGAAGCTTTAATTGACAATCGAAAGAAATTTTCATTTGAGCTGAATTCGCTTTTTCTATATGCTCACCAAATTCATTTTTTAGATTTTTTACAATTATTGTCTTATTAAAAACATTGTCATTAGGGCTTAAAACCTCTAAGGTGTCGCCCTCTTTAAAGAAATTTCGTTGCTCAACAAAGACTTGGTTGTTTTTGAAATCTTTGACAAGTCCAACAAACTCATATGTTTGAAAAGGTGAAGATGTTTCACGAAACTGTCTGTCAACTTCGTCAAAATAAAAACCTGTCGTAAATCGCCTGTGGCTTGTTTTTTCCAATTCTTTTACAAAATCTTCGCCCGCTTTTTTTGGCAACATATCAAGCGCTCTTCGATATGCATTTGTAACGCAAGCTACATAATAACTCGATTTCATTCTTCCTTCAATTTTCAAAGATGCGACGCCAGCTTTTTGCAATTCATCTAGATGTTCAATCATGCATAAATCCTTCGAATTTAAAATGTAAGTACCTTTGCTGTCTTCTTCAACTTCTAATTCATCTTGTCGGCTTTCCTCTCTTATAAAATACTTCCATCTGCAAGCTTGAACACATTCGCCTCTATTCGCATCTCGCCCCGTTAAATAATTTGACAACAAACATCTGCCAGAATACGCCATGCACATTGCCCCGTGAACAAAGCATTCTATCTCCACTTTTCCACTAAGCGATTTTGCTATTTTTGAGATTTCTTTAAGTGATAGTTCCCTTGCAAGCACTATCCTCTTTACGCCCAATTCCGCTAAAAGCATTGCTGTTTGAAGATTTGTAACATTTGCTTGTGTGCTAACATGGACGTTAATATCCGGGAAATTCTTCCTTATAAACGCAATCAACCCTAAGTCAGAAACAATTATGCCATCGACCTTGACTTTTGATAAAAAATCAAGATATTTTTTTATTTTACTAAAATCTGTGTCTCGCGTTAAAATATTGATCGTTACGTACACTTTTTTGTTTAATCCATGTGCATATGTGCATGCTTTTTTGATTTCAGCATTAGAAAAATTCCCAGCAAAAGCACGCAACCCAAAATCTTTTCCCGACAAATAAACTGCGTCTGCGCCATAGGCAAGTGCAGTCAAAAATTTTTCATAATTTCCTGCTGGTGACAATAATTCCATCAATTTAAACCTCACTTTTATCTTTGTCCTTTTCAATTTGCTCGTCTATATTTTTTAAATTTTTCACATTTTTTCTCCATTCAAAGAATCCTCTAACATTGGAAACAAAAAAAGTAAAAAATGAAAAAATAAGTGGAATGCTTTCTATTCCAATGTTTGTCCCAACAAAAACTGGTCTTAACCAAATAAAAATTTGTATTATGTTTGAAGTTAAAAAAAACAAAAACATGGTATAATGTTTTCTAAGCATGAAATATAAAGCTATTGTCAAAAGAGATAGATTGGCAGTTGCAAGATACAAACTTGGTGTATTAAATTCTTTTAAAACAAAATAATAGCCAGCAGTTATTCCTATTCCCACCAAACTCACAACAACCCATTCCTGCCAGTTTAATTGCGGTTTGTCAGAAAAAAGCTTGCTACCATTGTTTTTCCCAAAAACCCACGAAAAAATCAAAGCAATAGCAACTATTAACGAAAATACACTTTGTATTACCTCACCCCAATTTTGATAATTGACAGATTGCCAAATGTAGAGTGAAACAAAGATTAAACAAAAAATTAAGGCAATTTTATATCTCTTCGCCCATAATATGACGTAAATCACTCCAGTTAAACTGCAAATGATAGTCAAAGCTGAACTTTTTAATAAAATTGATGATATCGTAATTGATAGCAACGCAAAAGCCAACAACACCCAATCCAGCAAACTAAAATTTGCAAAATATTCCTTAATCTTTTGCATCATAATTCAATAGTAGGTCTTGCAGTCAAATCTAATTCTGCTTTGCCTGTTCCTTTTCTTAGGTAATAATATGCGATAGACCCAATCATAGCGGCATTGTCAGTGCAGTATTTTAGCTCAGGAAAATACGCTTCACCACCGATTTTTTTAGCACCTGCTTTTAATTTTTCTTGCAACATACTGTTTGCGCCAACTCCACCGGCTACCACAACCTTTTTTAGTTTAGTCATCTCCATCGCACGAGTTACTTTGCTTGTCAATTCATCTGTAACACATTCTTCGAAACTACGAGCAATGTCAGCTTTTTCAAATTTTTCATTTTTTTGAGTTTTGTTGTGAACATAATTTATTACAGCAGTTTTAATTCCACTAAAAGAAAAATTTAGTGTTGATTTTAGTGAATTTGAAACAGTAAATTTTATGTTGTTTCTGCCACTCTTCGCAAGCTTGTCAATTTCAGGCCCTCCCGGATACGGCAATGACAAAACCCTCGCGACTTTATCAAAAGCTTCACCAACGGCATCATCGACAGTGCTTCCAAGCATTTTAAATTTTGTGTAGTCGCTAACCTTCAAAATGGCAGTGTGCCCACCGCTGACCATAAGACATAAAAACGGCGGTTTTAAATCCTTGTGGGTGATGTAATTTGAAGCAATATGACCATGAACATGATTGACTGCAATCAAAGGTTTTTGCAATGAATAACTTAATCCTTTAGCAAAATTGACTCCGACAAGCAATGCCCCCATCAAACCTGCTCCGTAGGTTACCGCTATTGCATCAATGCTTTTAGGTGAAATATTAGCTTGTTTAAGAGCCTCTTCATACAAATTTGATATTGCCATCAAATGATTTCGTGAAGCTATTTCTGGCACTACGCCTCCAAATCTTCGATGGATATCAATTTGCGACGAGATTATGTTTGAAAGGACTTCTCTTCCATTTTTTACAACACTAACTGCAGTTTCATCACAAGACGACTCAATAGCAAGAATAATTAAATCTTGCTTTGACCTTAAATTATTAAATTCAGTCGCCAAATATTTCTTCATAAAGCTCCTATATCTTTTGCAAATATGCAAGTATAAATTCCTGTATTTCACCATTCATAACAGCTTGAACATCACTTGTTTCATATCCTGTGCGGTGATCTTTTACCAATGTGTAAGGACAAAAAACATATGAACGTATTTGACTTCCCCACTCGATTTTTTTTATGGAACCTTTTATAGACATAAGCTCGTCTAATTGTTCACGTTCTTGTTTTTCTGCAAGTTTTGAATAAAGCATTTTCATGGCTCTTTCGCGATTTTGTATTTGGGAACGTTCAGTTTGGCACGCTACGACTATACCCGTTGGCAAATGCGTGATTCTGATGGCCGACTCAGTTTTGTTCACATGCTGTCCACCTGCTCCGCTCGCCCTGTATGTGTCAATTTTAAGCTCGTCTGGCTTAATTTCAATCCCCTCGGCATCTTCAAGTTCTGGCATAACTTCAACACTCGCAAAACTTGTATGACGTCTAGCATTCGCGTCAAATGGCGAAATTCTCACAAGGCGATGAATCCCCTTTTCGGCTTTCAAATATCCATAGGCATTTTCGCCAGAAATGATGAAACTAATGTTTTTTATGCCTGCTTCTTCACCGTCCAAGACATCTAAAACATTGAGTTTAAAACCATTTTTTTCTGCATACATAGAATACATTCTAAACAGCATTTGAGCCCAATCTTGTGCTTCAGTGCCACCTGCTCCGGCATGAATTGTTAATATGGCATTATAATCGTCATATTTACCAGAGAGTAAAGTCAAAATTTTTAAATTTTCACTGTCCTTTTCAAAATTTTTTAATGAAAATTTTAATTCCTCATAAAGCTCCAAATCTTCATCTGCTTCGCACAATTCAATCAAGGTTTCAATATCGAAAAGATTTTTTTCCAAAGATTTTAATTTTTCTAGTCTGCCCTCTTTTTCTCGCAGTTTTTTTCCAACTTCTTTTGCAAGTGAAGTGTTTGAATAAAAATCAGGCGAAAGTTGTTGTTTTTTTAATTCAGCGCACTCTTTTTCCAATTTTGCTTGGTCAAAGACACTCCTTTAAAAAGGCAAGATTTTCTTTAAGGGATTTTAACTCCAATTTTTCGTTATCTAAAATCATAATTTCCTCCAAATAAATTCAACTTTCATGGTTTTATCTTTTCTAGTTCCAAGCAAAATTTATAGTGGAATTGCTTGCCAAACTCAATGAATTCTTTCCCTCATTTACTATCGTTATGCTTTCAAGTTTTATATCATCTCTATTAAACATAACCTTGTCAAATGAAAAATCACTTTGCTGATTGCCAAAAGAACTAAACGTTATTTTAACACTAGTCGAAGTTGGAAGATTGACATTTGTTGTCCCTTTTTCATTTTTGATAGAAATGTTGTTAAAATTGCTTGTTGCAAAAGCATTGATCTCACCACTTGATGTTTCTAATGAGATATTGCCAATAGATCCATCGGCAACGACGACTTCTATTTTCCCACTTGATGTTTTTATGTTTGAGTTGGCGCTGATGCCACTTGTCATGTTTTTGCCTGACGAGGAATTTGAAAATATCTTAACATCGCCTGTGGAGGTTGTAATGTTTACAGAGCCAACCACACTTCCTATTTCAAAACGTGAATTTTCTCCTTTTGGAACATTGATTGCTCCTCTTATTGTGTTCGCAATAATAACGCTTGAATCCATTTCAGTAGCTGGTAAAAAATCCCATGAGCCATACATTTGTCCAATAGTTACATAAGCATTTTTAAAATTTGAACTTACACTCGCAGAAATCTCGCTAAAATTTAATCTCCCTGATTCGCTGTTTAATTCTAAAGTATCCACTGATGAAATAAAAGCAAAAGACATATTTCCAGACTTTGTTTCCAGCAAGCAAGACCATGTTTGTATGCTTTCGCGTGAGCTTGCAATTTCACCAGAGTCGCTTTTAAGGGAAAGATCATTAAAAGCAGACGGACAATGCGATGAAAGTAAAATCTTACCAGATTTTGTTTCCACGTTTAAATTTAATATTCTTATATCACGAGAATATCCCGTTACTGTTTGGCCTCCAATATTAACATTCCCATCCGTTGTTTTAACGGAAAATGTCTTGCCCGCAAAAGGATTTTGCAAACTGTTTGCCAAATGAATGATTACTTTCGAATTTTTAGAAAAGTATAAAAATGCTGGTTGCTCTACTACATCTATTTTTAAAATATTATCTTCCAACTTAACACTATATTCAAAATCTTTTGCTTCTGACGATTTCACAAAGCCACATGAGGTGTTGACTAGATAAATTCCGTCTTCTTCAAATTCGTTGTTGTTTTGAATTACAACCTCAGAATATCCTGCATTTATTTCGATAGAGTTAAAATTTGAACTAGAAAAGTCAATTTTGGTAGCACTTTCGTCAGTTGTTGTTTCAACTTTAATCACTGAATTGTTTGTAAAATATTGGAGGCCTAAAATAGATTTTCCTGGCATGAAAAGCATTACAACAAAAATTACTAATATCGTTGCAACAATCGCTATTAAAAACAAACTGAAATAGAAGAAAAAACCTTTTTTAACTTTATCCTCTGGCATTCAATCCTCCAAAAAAGTTCACTTGACTTATTTTAACAAAATATAAGTAAAAAATCAAGAAAATTCATTCTAATATCGCTTTTATACGTCTAACACCAGCAGAAGAACTTTCTTCTTTAACAATTTTAAACCTCCCTAGGCATCCTGTTCTTTCCACATGCGGTCCGCCACAAATCTCTTTGCTCAAATTGCCAATAGTGTAAACTTTCACTTTTTCACCATACTTATTTTGAAAAGATCCAACAGCTCCATCAGACAGCGCCTGTTTTAAGCCTTTTTCTTCACAACTAACTTGCAAATCTTTTTCAATTGCATCGTTAACAAATTTTTCTAAAAATTCCAACTCGCTCTTTTCCAACTTTCTTGGAAAATTAAAATCAAAACGTAATCTCTCAGGTGTCAAGTTTGAACCTTTTTGTTCAACATTCGCATCAAGTTTTCTCAATCCTGCAAGCAAAAGGTGGCAGGCAGTATGATATTTTATCGTCTTTTCGTTGTTGTCAGCTAATCCTCCTTTGAATGTGCCAGCGCTAGTAGTCTTAGACATCTCTTGATGCAACTTAAACATTTCTTTAAAGCCTTCTTCATCAACATCATATCCGCGTTCGTTTGCAATCTCCTTTGTAAGTTCAAAAGGAAAACCGAAGGTGTCATAAAGCCTAAAAGCTGATTTCCCACTTATTATATTTTTTACAATTTCGCCATTTTTTTCTGCAAACTGCTTATGTCTTTCTATTCCTGCGATCACCTTTTCAAACTCACGATAACCGCCTTCCAAAGCTTTAGAAAACTTTTGTATTTCCTTTGTTAGCTCTTCTTTTATAAATTCTCGCTTTGTTTCTAAATTTGGATAATAGTCCTTGTGTTCATCGACAAACATATCAACAAGTTGCAATAAGACGCTCTCATCGAGTTGCAATTTTCTAGCAAAATTAACACTTCTTCTTATCAACCTTCTTAAAATATAACCAGCGCCAATATTGCTTGGTAAAATAGTCTTTTCATCTCCCAAAACGAAAGTTGTTGCACGTATGTGATCCACAATAATTCTGCTCGCTCTTTCATCTTGAATTTTACTTTTTGATTTAACAAGATTGAGAGCACGTTTTAGCCCTTCTATTTCATAAACACTTTCGTACCCGTTGATCACCATCAATGTCCTTTCTAATCCCATGCCGGTGTCGATGTTAGGCCTACTAAGTTTTACAGGTTTCTCGCCTAAACTTTTAACTTGATATTCCATAAAAACATCATTCCAAAACTCAACATACTTGCCACAATCACAGGCCGGTGAACAATCTTTTGAACAAGGTTCTTGATCTTTGACCAAAAACATTTCTGTGTCAGGGCCACAAGGACCTTCACCACCGCTTATGCTCCACCAGTTGTTTTTCTTTGGCAGGAAAAACACTTTGTCAATTCCATTTTTTTTCCATGCCTTTGCAGAAACATCGTCTCTTGGTGCGTTTTCATCACCTGCAAAAACACTGACAGCGACAGCGTCTTTATTCAGTCCCAATTCTTTCGTAAAAAAATCATAGCTTAGTTTTATCATATGCTCTTTGTCGCATTCACCCAAAGTCCAACAGCCCAACATTTCAAAACATGTCAAGTGTCTGTTGTCCCCAACCTCGTCTATATCAGTTGTCCTCAAACAATTTTGAATGTTGACAATCTTGTTTCCTGCCGGATGTTTTTCCCCCAACAAATAAGGAACAAGCGGATGCATACCCGCTGTTGTAAAAAGCACACCGGTGTCAGTTTCTGGTATAATGGAATAACCATTTATTTTTTTAAATCCATTTTTTTGAAAATAATCAAACCACTTTTCTTTTAATTCTTTGTCTTTTAACATCAAAAGTAAATCCTTTTAAGATAAAGCCCCTGCGGCTCCATCGTCTTCCCTGCTTTTTTTCTATCGCCATATTTTAAAGCGTCTTTTACATCATCTAGTGAAAGTTTACCTCTGCCAACATCAACCAATGTGCCGACTAAAATTCTAACCATGTGCTGTAAAAATCCATTGCCAGTAAAACTAAACTTAATCACATTGCCATTTTTTTTAATAGAACATGCTTCTAAATTGCGTACAAATGTTTTTACCTGCGCCTTTGAACTACAAAAGCCCTTAAAATTGTGCTCTCCCAAAAAAAGTGACGCGCATTTTTTCATCAAACTTAAATCTAAATCATAGTTTGTAAAACACATCAATTTTCTTAAAATAGGATTTTCAATTTTACTATTACACAAAAAATAATCGTAAGTCTTCTTTTTGACGTCAAATCTTGCATGAAATTTTGACGATACTTTTTGTGATGAAACAATTTTTATGTCATCAGCTAAAAGGTCATTTAATGCAAATTTAAAATTTTGAGGTGGGACTGAAGAGTTCGTGTCAAAATGAGCTATCTGCCCTAACGCATGAACTTTCGCGTCAGTCCTGCTACTGCCAACGAGAGCAGTTTTTTCTCCTGTCAATTTTTCAATCGCAAGTTCAATCTCCTCCTGCACAGATCTGCCTTTTTGTTGTTTTTGCCAACCCACAAAATCACTGCCGTCATATTGAATTTTAAGCTTTATTCTTTGCATATGCAAATTATACAATATTTTCACTTTTAAAAGCAAATAAATCTTTTGTTTTTATTTTATTTTATTATATAATTGACTGAACAAAGGAGCTTGTTTATGACAAAAATTGTTTTAGACGGAAACACAGCCGCAGCAAGAATTGCCTATGCTGTAAGCGAACTAATACCGATTTACCCAATTACTCCATCATCCCCGATGGCCGAATACTGCTCACGTGCAACATCGAAAGGAGAAAAAAACATATTTGGCTCGCGACCACAAACAGTTGAAATGCAATCAGAAGCCGGGGTCGCTGGAGCTTTGCATGGAGCTTTGATAGGCGGAGCTTTGGCAACAAGTTTTACATCAAGTCAAGGGCTTTTGTTGATGATACCAAACATGTACAAAATGGCTGGCGAATGCTTGCCTGCTGTCATTCATGTTGCCGCCAGAGCAGTCGCTTCACATGCGCTTTCCATCTTTGGCGACCATTCAGATGTTATGAGCACCCGAATGTGTGGATTTGGCATGCTTTGTTCTTCCAACGTTCAGGAAGCACAGGATTTTGCAATGTGTGCACATATGCTCGCACATTATGCTTCACTGCCAATTTTGCATTTTTTTGATGGATTTAGAACCAGTCATGAATATCAAAAAATTGACGCACTTTCCCTTACTGAAATAGCAAAACTTTTCCCAATCAAAAACTTGCCTAACGCAAAACTCTCTGCCGATCATCCTCTCATGTTTGGAACAGCACAAAACCCTGATGTTTTTTTTCAAAACAGAATGACAAGAGAGCATAAATATGACGATTTGTCAAAAATTTGTGACAAAGTGTTTGATGAATTTGAACTTTTGACAAAAAGAAAATACAGAAAATTTGATTATTTTGGCAACAAGAAAGCAAAAAATATTGTGGTTTTAATGGGCTCTGCAAGTGAAACAATGATTGAAAATATACCCGATGATTGTGGAGTTGTAAAAGTAAGACTTTTTAGGCCCTTTGACTCACAAGCCTTATTGAAAGTTTTACCTAAAACAACTCAAAAAATCATCGTCCTTGACAGAACAATGGAAAGTGGAAGCAGGGAACCTTTGTTTTTAGATGTAAAAAATGCCGTATCAAATTTAGGCATACAAATTTGTGGTGGCGTTTATGGTCTGGGGGGCAAAGAATTTTCTCCTAAACAAGCTCATGCGGTTTGGAATAATTTTAATGAAATGAAAGACAATTTTTGCGTTGGAATAATAGATGATGTTTTGATGACAAATTTGCAAGAAGATGATTATTCCATTTCACTCCCACATAAAGAAATCAAAATATTTGGACTTGGTTCAGATGGGTCCGTTTCGGCAAGCAAAACGATTACAAAGCTTCTTGGCAATGATGAAAAAACTTTCGTTCAAGGGTATTTTGAATACGACTCAAAAAAATCTGGAAGCTTGACTGTTTCTCATCTTCGAATATCTAAAGAGCCCATTTTGAGCGCATATCTTTGTCATCAACCTGACATAGTAATGATCAACAATTTTTCTTTTGTCCATCGTTATCACTGCCTTGACGGATTAAAAAACAATGGGACTGTTATTTTTAACACGGTTTTCAAGCCAGAAGAACTGACAAAAGTTTTACCAAATGAATATAAGAAAATTTTAATAGAAAAAAATGCTAAAATTT
>CASFYE010000009.1 GCA_949298925.1 uncultured Bacillota bacterium | reverse complement strand
TTCGGAGAAAATTACAAAAAAGTTTATGAACTTGAAAGCAAGCGAGAGGTCACTCTTTCTGCTGGCGCACTTATTGAATATTTAGTTGAAACGCAAAAACGTCAAATAGACAGCATAAAAAAAATTAATCTTGTAAAAAACAGTGATTATTTACATCTTGACACGACAGCAAGACGCAATCTAGAACTTGTTGAAACCATTCAAGAAAGAAAGAGATATGGTTCGCTTATATGGCTTTTAGACAAAACAAAGACAAGCATGGGCGCGAGAAAATTTAGATACATTTTTGACCACCCTTTGCAATCGCGGGAAAAATTGAATAGAAGGTTGGATAAGGTTGAAGCGCTTTTCAAAAATAATGTAAAACGTGATCAACTTGGGCAAATATTGTCTAAAATGGGGGATATCGAAAGACTCACAGGTCGAATTGCCTACGGCTCAGTTACGCCAAAAGATTTACTCGCATTAAAAAATTCATTGTTATATCTTCCAGATTTAAAATCTGTCTTAACTTCATGTGAAGGCTTTGATGAAGAGCAATCGTTGATAAATGGCTTTGAGGACCTTCATGCGCTTTTGAATAAAGCAATCGATGAAAATGCTCCATATCTCACAAAGGAAGGCGGTTACATAAAAGATGGCTTCAATGCGGAACTTGACCAACTCCGACAAATGAAAAAAAATGCAAAAGATTGGATAAATCAACTTGAAGAGGAAGAAAAACAAAAAACTGGCATTAAAAGTCTTAAAATAATAAAATCTCGAGTCTATGGTTATTGCATTGAGGTCAACAAAAGGGATATAGACAAAGTGCCTATTATTTATAAGCGAAAACAAACTGTCGCAAACAATGAAAGATTTGTAACAGAAGACCTCTTTAATTTGGAAAGGCAATTACAAGGGGCAGAAGAAAAAGCCATACAACTTGAAGATGTTATTTTTACAGAGTTGAAAAAATATCTTGTCACAATGGTTCAACCTCTGCTGGAAACGGCAGATGTTGTAAGCAACATTGACGCAATATTTTCGTTAGCTCAGGTTGCTGTAAAAAACAATTATGTTCGTCCAATTTTACTTGAAAAAGGTGATAAAATTAAAATTGAACAAGGACGGCACCCGGTCGTTGAAGCATTTTTAAGTGGCAACACGTTTATTGCTAATGACACCTATCTATCACAGCCAAACGATCAAATTATGGTCATAACAGGTCCAAATATGGCAGGGAAAAGCACATATATGCGTCAAGTTGCGTTGATAACATTCATGGCGCATATTGGCAGTTTTGTGCCGGCGGATAAAGCTGAGATTGCAATAACAGACAGAATATTCACGCGTGTTGGTGCAAGCGATGATTTAGCTTTTGGACAAAGCACGTTTATGGTAGAGATGAGTGAAGTTGCAACAATTCTTGCAAATGCAACACCAAACAGTTTGATTGTACTTGATGAAATAGGAAGGGGAACATCTACTTTTGACGGTTTATCTATTGCGTGGAGCGTTGTTGAACATATAGCGAAACATTTGCCAGCCAAGACACTTTTTGCAACGCATTATCATGAACTGACAAATTTAGAAGACATGCTTACCGGAGTTAAGAACTATAAAATTCTTGTCAAAGAAACCGCAGATCAGGTGTTGTTTTTGCGTAAAATCGTAAGAGGTGGCGCAAACAAAAGTTTTGGTATTGAGGTCGCTAGAATGGCAGGTTTGCCAAAAAGTGTCTTATTAAGGGCAAAAGAGATCAGCAAGTCACTTGAAAAACAAAACTTAAATTTAGAATTAGATTTAGAAGATCAGCCTATCGTTCAAGAGGATAGCAAAGTAAAAAATGAAATTTATAATATTGTAAAAGATTTAGATCCAAACCGAATATCACCTATGCATGCATTTGAGATTTTAGTTGATCTTACTTCAAAGGTTAAGGAGGAAAAATGAGAATTCAACTGTTAGACAGCACAATATTTAATCGCATAGCTGCTGGCGAAGTTGTGGAACGTCCATCATCAATAGTCAAAGAACTCGTTGAAAACAGCATTGATGCTGGCGCAAGCGTAATAAGCATTGAAATAGAAGATGGTGGCAAGAAAAAAATAACTGTTTCTGACAATGGACATGGCATAGAAAAAGAAGATCTTGAAAAAGCTTTTTTACCACATGCCACAAGTAAAATCAAATCGCTCGCTGATCTTGACCGAATAAACACGCTTGGATTCAGGGGAGAAGCCCTTGCATCAATAGCGTCGGTATGTCATATCTATGCATCTTCAAAAACAGAAGAGGCATTGTCAGGATCAAGCATACGAATAGACGGCGGTCTTTTTAGAGAAGTTAAAGATGTCGCGAGAAACAAAGGAACTACTATCGAAGCGACAGATCTTTTTTACAATGCGCCTGTTCGAGCAAAGTTTTTGCGCAAATCAAAACGCGAAGAAGCTGAAATAACTCAACTCGTAGAGAAGTTTATGCTTGCTCATCCGGAAATCTCATTTTTATATGTCGCAGACGGTAAACAGATTTATAATACAATATCTGCTGAGTTATCGGACATAATCTACACTATATATGGAAAAGAAGTATATGACAACTTAATTAAAGTCGATGCTGAATCCCAAGGTGTGTCGTTGACGGGCTTTATAGTTAGCCCAAGATATTCGCGTTCGAATCGAACTTATCAAACACTTTTTGTCAACGGTAGATTTATAGAAAATTATCTTATTTCATCTGCTATTCAAGGCGCCTACGAACCTTTTTTAATGAAAGGTAGATTTCCAATTTTTGTTTTAGGGTTGAAAGTTGATCCTGAAATTGTAGACGTAAACATCCATCCAACGAAAAAAGAGGTTAGATTTCAAAACCCGAATGCCATCTTTGCTTTTGTGCTTTCTGCCATTAAAGATGCACTGCATAATCAAGATATGATTGCTTCATTTGACAATAAAAAAATTGATGAATATAAATATACTCAAACAGAATTGCAATCAAGCGAAAACAAGCAGGGGTTTAGACATATTCCTATAGTCGATTTTGAACCTATGTCAAAAAAAGAGGGGAAAAGTTTTAAAGATGCACCTCATGACGACAAAAAGGTTGACTCACAAAAAAAAGGCATCGATGAAGTATGCATTAACACAGAAAAGCTTAAGACTAAATCGCCAGATTTTTTGAATATAACAATAGATGAAGATGTGCCAATAAACAAACGAGGAGGTCCTATATTTTTTGATCAATCCGCAATAAGTGGAAGACATTTTTTTCCAAAACAGGAGAATTTTATTAATGCTAGTGTTAAGGATGAAATGAAGATTTTTGGCACTTTGTTTAAAACGTATATCTTAGTTGAATATGATGAAAAGTTATATTTTATTGATCAACATGCGGCACATGAAAGAATACTGTTTGACAAACTCTTACGACAAGTTGAAACTCAAAATGTTTTAAAACAACCGCTTTTAATCAATTTTGACTTAAAACTTTCTTCGAAGGAAAAAGCAAAATTTGAAGACGTCAAAGAAGAACTTCAACGATTAGGATTTGAAGTTGTGGAAAGAGAGGGAAAAGTGCAGATTTCTTCTGTCCCATTAATTCTTTCAAATATATCTTTAAATGCCTTTGTTGATGATATTATGGCAGATGAAGTGATATGGAATAAATCTGTCGGTGATCTGTTAAAAGAAAGGCTTGCTCAGTATGCTTGTAAACATGCTGTAAAAGCTGGTGATTCTTTGTCAAATGATGCTATTGCAAGTCTTTTGGAGGATGTTCGCAAGGGAGTTTTGTTGTGTCCTCATGGCAGACCAATTGTCGTCGAGATGACCAAACGAGATTTAGAAAAACTTTTTAAAAGGATAGTGTGATGAAAAAAGTCCTTTTCATTCTTGGTCCAACAGGAGTTGGCAAAAGCGAGGTTGCCATTAAACTAGCGCAGATGTTTAATGGAGAAATTATATCTGCTGATTCAGTTCAAGTTTTTAAAGGGCTAGACATTGGTTCGGCAAAGGTTTCAAAAGAAGAACAAGAACTAGTAAAACACCATGCAATAGACATGTTAAACCCTGATGAAAAGTTTTCAGTTTTTGATTATGTTCAACTTACAAAAAAGTTGATTGAAGACATATCATCGCGAGGGAAGGCGCCAATTATAGTTGGGGGAACTGCGCTTTATGTTAAAGCTTTAACAGAAGGCTATGACTTTGGTGGAGAAGGAGAAAACTCAGAGCTTCGCAAGAGCTTAGAAAAACTTTCAGAACAAGATCTTGTTGAGAAATTGAAAGAGCTTGCTCCTGAAAAAATCGAGGAGATTGATTTAAAAAACAAGCGTCGCCTTATTAGAGCTGTCCAAATTGCGATTGAAGGAAAAAACGTTGCAAAAGAAAAACCCGACATGAACTTTTTGATTTTGGCACTCACTTGCCCTAGAGAACAGTTGTATGAAAAAATCAACTCACGTGTTGGGAAAATGATGGAGAGTGGACTGATAGAAGAGGTGAAAAGATTAAAACGTCAAGGATTAACCAAAGCAGATCAGTCTATGAGCGCGATTGGCTACAAAGAGATTTTGTCGTATTTAGATGGAGAGATAAATCTTGATGAAGCTGTCAACCTCATAAAACAACACACGAGAAACTATGCAAAACGTCAAATGACATTTATTCGTAGTTTAAATTGTCAGCAAGTTTTGAGAAGTGATGAAAACAAAATTATAAACTTAGTGGAGAAGTTCTATGAAAATAAATGAGATAGAAAATGCGCTGTCTAACAAATTTCAAGAGATTGATGAAATAGCTTTTTTTAATCAAAAAAAAGTTGTTGAAGCCTTTCGTAAATGTAGAATTTCAAATTCAATGTTCAACGGCTCAACAGGTTATGGGTATGATGATCAGGGCAGGGATAATCTAGCAAAATTGTTTGCAATGATTTTTGGCGCTGAAAAAGCTCTTATCAGTCCTATCATAACCTGCGGAACGCACGCCATATCAATTGCGCTGTATGGGTTGTTAAGACCGGGCGACACAATGCTTTCAATAACTGGCAAACCTTATGACACTTTGACAGACACGTTGTATGGAAAGGGCAATGGCAGTTTGGAGGATTTTCAAATTAGGGTTGAACAGTTAAACCTTGTTGATGATGATGTCGACTACAACAGTCTTCAAAAGAAACTTAAAAAGTTAAAACCTAAAGTAGTCTATTTGCAACGTTCAAAAGGCTATAGTTCAAGGAAAGCGCTAAGCATTTCTCAAATTGAAAAGGCATGTGCATATGTTAAAAACTGCTATCCAAAATGTTGGATTTTGGTTGATAATTGTTACGGCGAGTTTGTTGAAAAATTAGAACCGTCGCAGGTTGGCGCAGATGTGGTCATGGGCTCATTGATAAAAAATGCTGGCGGAGGGCTTGCCCCAACGGGTGGTTATATTGTCGGTAAGACGGAAGCTGTCGAATTAATAGCTAAAAGATTTACGTGTCCATCTTTGTCAACTGAGGTGGGAAGCTATGAAAACACATATCGTAGCTTTTTCCAAGGCTTGTTTATGGCTCCTCACACAGTTGCACAAGCTATGAAAGGGAGTTTGTTGATTGGCAAAATAATGGAAGAAAAAGGTTTTAAAGCGTTGCCATCTACAGACGAACAAAACAGTGACATTGTTAGAAGCATCATTTTTAATGACAAGGAAAAACTCATCAAATTTGTTCAAACGGTTCAAAAATATTCTCCGGTTGATTCATTCGCCGTGCCTTTACCATGGGATATGCCAGGCTATAATGATCAAGTCATAATGGCTGCAGGAACATTTGTAGCAGGTTCATCAATTGAACTGTCATGTGATGGTCCTATCAGACCGCCATATATAGCATATTTTCAAGGCGGACTTACTTACGAGCATGTAAAAATGGTGGCTGAAAAACTTATTGAGGAAATTTAGCTGTCGTAAATAAACAAATATGTTCTTTTTTGTAGAATAAACTCGTAAATTAGTGTATGACTAATTTTAAATCAAGATCCTTATTTTCTCGTATTAAAATGAATTTGACGTCAAAATGCGCAGAATGTAAGGGCAGAATATGGCTGATTTCAGTTATTGTTTTAATTTGCTTTGTAACTGGAATAATTTTGTTTTCTTCAAGCCCCTATTCGTATCCAGGCGACGAATATCTGTTGTCATTCAAAGGGGCAGGAGATGGATTTGGGGCATTTTTTTCAAGGACATTCTCCATCACGGTGGTAACGGGTATAATTTTTACTTTATCTTTGACAAAATGGCTTTTTCCATTGGGAGTAGCGGTAATAGGCTTTCGTGCATATTTGCTGGGATTTAACGTTTCCATACTCTGTTCGCGCTTTGGCTTGTCTGGCGTAATTGATGCAGTGATCATAGTTATTCCGTGCCAAATATGCATGCTTATAGGTTTTATTCTGCTTTATGCACTGCTCACTAAGTCTCGTTCGTTATGTTTTGGTTACGGAAGGGGGAACTTGTTTATAATACTGTTATCTTTTTATTTAATTATACTATTATTCAATTTAATCGAAACAATTTTATTATTCATATTTTCTTCAAGTGTTATTTTAGTTATATGACATGCTAGATCAATTTTAATGATTACGCATAAAAAACTCTTTTTCGAAAAAACTATTTTTGAAAAGGAGAAAGCAAATGAAAAGATTTCTTTTATTTAGTGTTATTTCTGCCGTTATACTATCAATATGTTGTGGTTCAGTTCCAGTTGTTGCCCATGCTTCAAGTGAAATAAGTTCTAAGTCGGCATGCCTAGTTGACTTTGGATCACAGGAAGTTTTGTTTGAAAAAAACTCACATGAAAAAGTTCCTATTGCAAGCATGGTAAAAATGATGACAATACTTTTGACTGTTGAAGACATTGAAAGTGGTGAACTAAAACTTGATGATATGGTTACGACAAGTGAAAATGCATCAGGTATGGGAGGGTCTCAGGTTTTTATTGATCCATATGTCGAATATAGCGTAGAGGACTTGCTTAAAAGTGTTATAATTGCATCAGCAAACGACGCGAGTGTGGCACTTGCAGAACATATAAGTGGAAGTGAAGCAAATTTTGTTAAAAGAATGAACAAACGTGCAGGTGAGCTTTCCATGAACGACACACATTATGTTAATTGTACAGGTCTGCCAGCCGTTGAAGGATACTCATCTGCATTTGACAGCGCTATTATTTTAAATGAACTTTGTAAGCATGAAATTTATCACGATTACAGCACCATTTGGATGGAAGATCTTGTTCATCCATCAGGGAGAAAAACAGGGCTGACAAATACGAATAGATTGATAAGATATTACGAAGGTTGTGATGGCGGGAAAACAGGATCAACAAATGAGGCAGGGTGTTGTTTGTCCGCTACAGCTAAACGAGATGATATGCGTTTGATTGCTGTGATTGTCGGGGCAAAAGACAGCCAAACAAGATTTAATGAATGCTCACAACTTTTTAATTACGGTTTTGGAAATTTTGAAAACATATGTTTAATTAACGAAGCTGATGTAGTTGGTCAATCCAGCATAGTTAAAGGCAAAAAACAACAAATAGATGTTTACCCAAGCCAAAATTACACTGTCTTAATAAAAAAGAATGAAGAAAATCCTTATAAAGTAGATTATGATTATTCAAAATCAATTAAATCACCATTAAATCAAGGTGACATTGTTGGGAAAATTGTAGTATCTAAAAATGGTGTAGTAACCAAAGAGATTGACCTTGTAATACGTGATTCTGTAGAAAAACTTGGATACATTGACACGTTAAGAAAAATTACTGAAAAATGGTAGTAGAAAAGCCCGAAATTTTCGGGTTTTTTCTTTGAAAAATATTTTTATTTTGATATACTAAAAAAGTATGGAAAATGAACAGCTCAATTTTTTAGATGACAAAGTCCGTTTTAAATTAGAAAATTTCGAGGGACCACTCGATCTTTTGTTGCATCTTATTAAATCTGCAAAATTAGACATCATGGAAGTAAAACTTGCTGACTTGACAGAACAGTATCTTGAATATATGCAGGACCTTTCCTCAGTCGACATGGAAAGAGCTAGCGAGTTTATCACAGTTGCTGCAACGTTAATTGAGATTAAGTCTAAACACTTGTTGCCTGTGTTAGAGGAAGATCAAAATGAAGAGGAAGAAGACAGTGAAGCGCTTTTGCTTAGAAGATTAAAAGAATACGAGCTGTTTAAAGAGATAGGTGTTTCTCTTAAGGACCGAGAAGACATCAACAAGTTTTACAGAGCACCTGGCGAAGAAACCGAAAAAGTAAAAATCGTTGTTAAAGACATGGTTCTCGACAAACTTTTAGATGCTTTTGCAAACCTTCTAGCAAAACAGAGTTTGCGTCAAAAAGAAGCCCCGCCACCTAAAAAAATAGTTAAAGACAGATTTACAGTGGCAGAAAAAATTGTTTCTATTCGAGATTATGCACGTGAGCACAAAAGATTTGAATTTGAAGACTTGTTTGTTAGTGATATGACGAAAAGTGAGATGATTAACATATTTTTGGCATTGTTAGATTTATTAAAGTTGCAAACTGTTAGAGTAGAGCAAGCTGGTATTTTTGACCAAATACACATTATTTCGAATGAGGTGAATTAATATGGGCACAATGGATACGACATTTAATTTAAAGGAAGTTGTTAGAGCAATATTGTTTGTCGCTGGTGAAGGGGTAGAAAAGGAATATTTAGCGCAAAAACTTGATGTTGATCTTAAAAAGCTTGAAAAGGTTTTGAAAGAGCTTGAAGATGAATGTTCTGCGGAAAACGGCATTCATTTAATTCGTTACAAAAACAAGGTTCAATTTTCTTCTAACCCGAATTTTGCTAACTATATTTCTGATGTGTTGAGCCCTGTGAGAGAAAAATCTTTGACTCGCGCAGCTTTAGAGACTTTGGCGATCATTGCTTACAAACAACCTGTCACAAAACTTGAAATTGAAGACATTCGCAGGGTCAATTGTGATTATGCGACTCAGGCGCTTTTGGATCAAAACATGATTGAAATCGTTGGAAGAAAAGACGCCGTAGGTAGACCACTCATGTTTGGAACAACTGAAGCTTTTTTGAAGCGATTTAACGTCGAGTCAATTGAATCTTTGCCTGATTATGACGAACTTATGGAACGCATAAAGGTTTTACACAACGAAGAAGATGAATTAGAACAAAATGATTCATTGTTTAAAAATGTCGATGATTTTCAATTTGAAGACGAAAAAGAAGAGAACGCTTAATAAATAACTTTTTTGTCATAAAATTTCTATTTTTGCCACTTTTCTCATATATCTAAATTATGAAAATTGAGTATAAAAGAAAATTTAGTATGAGAAAAGCGGTATTTTTTTTAATATTGGCTTTTTCGACAGCACTTATTGTTTTGGTGGTGATGCATTTATGCGGATATTAAAAAAAATTCCTATTCATCCAAGCTTTTATTTAGTCTTTATTTGGTTTGCTGTCACTGGACAAACATTGCTTTTTTTTATTTTAATTTTTTGTTTGCTGGTTCATGAAATGGGACACTACATTGTAGCAAAAAAATTAAAATATAAATTATCAAGTTTTTATTTAGCACCTTATGGTGTCGCCTTAAACTACAAAGATTCTAAATTTCTTGGTAAAGATGAAATAAAAATTGCACTCGCTGGTCCGATCTCAAATATATTATTTTGCATTGTTATTGTGGCAAACTGGTGGATTTTTCCTGAAACATATTTTTACACGTATGAGTTTGTGGATTTAAGCATGGGGCTAGCATTATTCAATCTTCTGCCTGCTTATCCATTAGATGGCGGTAGGGTGATGGTTGGACTCTTAAGCGAAAAAATTTCAAGAAAAAAAGCTTTAAAAGTCGTGCGTTTTGTCAACATAGTTTTTTGTTTTGTTTTTGCCATATGTTTTGTTGTCACTTGTTTTGTCAATTACAATCCGACCTTTGCGCTTATGATCGTATTTTTATTGGGAGGTATGATGGAAAGTAAAATGGAAGGCGAATATCAGCTAACAGATGTTTTTAAGAAAAAGATTAAAAATTTTTCCTCAGTAAAATTTCTTGCTGTGAATGAACAGTCAAGTATTGGTGAATTGATGAGGTCTATTGATAGCGCGAAGTTGACTATTTTTTGTCTGGTGCAGGACAACGGTAAAACTGTTATATTGACAGAAAAAAAGGTGCTTTCTCTTTGTATGAAGCACCCGATAACAACCAAATTAAGCCAAATTGAACTTTAATTCAAATATGGCAAAAGGTTTTCAATATTTGATTTTTGAAAATTTTTTAATTTTTCTAAAATCTCATCAAGTTCATTTGAAATGTTTTTGTGGTCAGCACAATCTTTGATGCAAGTGATATAGCCCATAAAAGAGCCTAACAACAATAATTCAGCAATTTTTCTATTGGACTTATCCGTCATAGTTGACATGTTGACACTCATCCACATTTTAACTTTTTCGAGCCAACTGTTGTCTTTTATTCCTTTTATATCCTCGCTTTTTGCGTAGACTTCACACTCTTTGGAAAGAGTGTAATATTTGTCCTGCATTTCAGCAACAAGATTTTTAAAACCATCATCTTGAATTTTGGGCAATATATCTTCAATTGCTTGTAATCCCGCATTAATGTTTTGATAAATTGCGTTAACATAGTTTTGTAAAAGTTCGTTTTTGTCCATAATTTAGCTCCTTTCGAAAATAGTTTTATCCAAAAAAATTTTTGTATGCAAAAAAACGCATACAATTTTTTAAATTTCTCAAAATATTTTCAGAGGTGATTATGCGCTTTTCAACAAAATTATTTATAGGCTTGTTTTTGATTACAATGATTGCAGGGATTGTGCTTTCAAAATGGGTTATTGAGGGCATAAACTTTTCAGGCACAAAGTTCTTTTATGTGTTTAATGCCTACAATATTTCAGGACTTGTTATGATGGGTTTGAACACGGTGTTTGGTATGATATTATATGGAAGATTTTTAAAAAGCTTAAAACTTTCAAGAGCAATCTTTTTTGCTACTTTTCCTATAACGATCTCCTATGCTTTTGCATTGTTTTTAATTGCAAGCGCTCGAACACTTGAAGGCGAGATAGCAAGCTTTTTAAGAAATGTGTTAAAAATCAATTCAACGTTTAACGCTTTATTATGGTGCGTGCTGGTAACTTTGATATATCTTTTAATTGTGTTTTTAGTTTATGCTTATTTATGTTTGCCTGTTCAAAGGGTAGAAAAGATAACTAGGAGATTAAGTGACGGCAGAGTTAGAGAGGAAAGTTTTGAGGTCGGAAATTCTAAACAATTTAAAACGATTGAGTCAGCACTTGAAAAAATTAATTATAATTACAAAGAGAAAGAGAATTTGGTCAAACAAACTGACCTTGAAGCGCAAAAGTTTATACCAAGAGAATTTTTAAAATTCCTTGGAAAGAATTCTATTACAGAATTAGAACTTGGCAACCAAGTTCAAAAAAATGCCACGACATTTTACTGTGACATATCAAGCCTGGATAAGCAAAACATGTCTTTGTCGCTGGAAGAAAATTTTAATTTTATCAATTCTTATCTCAATGTGATTTCGCCTATAATAAGAAAATTTGATGGCTTTATAGACAAATATATGGGAGATGGACTACTAGCTGTCTTTTCTAGACCTGAAAATGCATTAGAATGTTCCACGGCGGTATGCAGAGCAATAGAAATAAAAAATCATAGTCAAAGAAATTTGCCTAATATTAATGTAAGGATTTCTATTCATACAGGTGAAATAATGTTTGGAGTAATTGGAGAAAATCAACGCAAAAGCCCAACTGTCATATCAGATGTGGTAAATTTAGCTACAAAGATGGAAGAAATTAATTTGCTTATGGGGACTAAAGTCGTTTTTTCGCGGGAATCTTTGAACGAACTCCCAGCCAAGTATCAATTTGCATATAGAAGCATCGGCTCTTTAACTCTCGAAAACGGCAACAAGACAGAATTATATGAAAATTTGGAAATTTATCCTAGAAGGAAAAAAGACAGGCTTATGCATTTAAAACGAAATTTTGAAGATGGCGTTCGATGTTTTCATAAAGGCGAGTTTTTAAAAGCTAAATCATTTTTTAGAGAAGTTTTAAAATATGTTTCAGATGACAAAGCTTCATATGTTTACTTCAACAAAGCATGTGATAAAATTGAGCAAAATATTTCTTGACAATTTTTTTCAAATTAATTAAAATTTAATCATGGCTATGTTTGGTAGGGACACAAAAAAGTGCCCAAGATGTGAGGCAAAATGCTTGCTTAGTCAACTGCGATGTCCAGAATGTGGACTTATTTTTTCACGAATGGAAAATGCAACAAATAAAGCTGGTTGGCAAAGACTTAAAAACAAAGAAAAAGATGCCGTTTTATATGTAAAGAATGTCCCACCTGACCTTAAAAAGTGGAAACTAATTTTGTTTACCGTTTTATTTGGATTGTTTGGCGGAGGTTATTTTTACGTTAAACGTTGGCAAAGAGGTATAGTTTATTTATTAGGTTTTATTTTACTTGTTGTATGCGTCGTCTTAAATGGTTATTTGGTTTCTATATGGCAAGGAGCACTTATACAATTGCTTGGTTTCTTTGTCGGCATATATGGTGTCATGTGGATATTGGATATCGTTTTTGTTTGCACGGGTAGATTCAAAATACCTGTTTCTTTGCCAAAAGAGGAGAGTAATGAGAATAGTAGTGGGTGTTAGTGGCGGTGTCGATTCATCAGTTGCTGCATACTTGTTAAAAAAACAAGGCCATGACGTTATTGGAATGTTTATGGTCAATTGGCAAGAGCCAAATGGTGAATGCTCAGCTGAAACTGATTTTGAAGATGTAAAAAGGGTATGTGCAAAAATTGGCATACCATATTTTTCTGTTAATTATGCTAAGCAGTATTACGAAAGAGTTTTTAAATATTTCTTAGAGGAACACAAAAAGGGCAGGACGCCAAATCCTGATGTTTTGTGTAATCGTGAAATTAAATTTGGCCCATTTTTAGATCAAGCGAGAAAACTCGGTGCAGATATGATCGCAACAGGGCATTATGCTAAAAAAATCGAAAAAAATGGAAAATGCTATTTAGCAAAAGCAGTTGATGAAAACAAGGACCAATCTTATTTTTTAAATCAGCTTTCGCAATCTCAACTTGCCAGTGTCATTTTTCCTTTACAAGACATAAAAAAAACAGAAGTAAGAAAAATTGCTAAGGAGCTTGGCTTGTCTACTGCCGAAAAAAAAGATTCTACGGGTATTTGCTTTATAGGTGAGCGAAATTTTAAAAATTTTTTAAAAAATTATTT
>CASFYE010000008.1 GCA_949298925.1 uncultured Bacillota bacterium | reverse complement strand
GGCGGTTTATTTCTGTTGCACTTTCCTTAGAGTCGCCTCCACCGGCCGTTAGCCGGCACTCCGTCTTTTGATGCCCGGACTTTCCTCATTTTGCTTTTTCAAGCAAACCGCGACCACAAGTTTGACTGACTGAATAATGCTAGCATAATTAATTAAAAAAGTCAAGTTAGTTGACAGTAAAAAGTAGTTTTGGGTGTTTCTTGTCATTCGCAAAGCCCTGAAACTCGCCATCTTGCGAAATTTTGATTGCAATTCCATATTTTGAAAGCTCCATAGCGGCAGCTTTTCTACCACCTCCACTTATAGAGCCCGCTTCTATTTTTAATATTGCACCAGCAGCAACTATACTGCCATCAAAATCTAAAATGGTTGCCCCGTCCATTGCGACAATCTCTTGCCTAAATTTTCTGCTCAATTCATGAAATTTTTTTCCTTGAATTATTTGGTTTAAGCATATAGATTTAAAACAACAATTTTTTGATAAAAAGTTTTCAAAGTTGTCATTATACATTTGTCTAATTTCTTCTGCGTTGTTTAAGTTGAACAATTTGTCAGCTTCTTCTAATTGTTGAGCTTTCTTTATATCGTAATATTTTTCTTCTACGATGTCATTTGCATTAATGTGAGTTAAGGCTTGCTCAACCATGTCAGGTTTTAAATACACGATAATACCGCCAGAATATTTGAAAGAACAGTCAAGAGATGTCAAATAAACCGCTCGTCTTACTTCCCGCAAGGAATGTGTTGATCTGTATGAAAGAAGCTGTATGACTTCTTCATGGCTATAAATGTTCCATTTCCCACGTCGTTTAGCGAACATAAGTGTTCGATTTTTAAATAACAGCAAATCCCCGCTGTCTGTCAGAACCATACCAACCTTACGATCGTTGCAATATCTTGCTATACTGTTATAGTCGTTTGGCGCAGTTGTAGAATAATTTTTTACTCTTTCAAGGGAAACGTATCCCATTAAATAACCGTCTTTATTAAATTCTACAAATGAATGTTTTCCATCAGAAAGGAGCGCAAAAAAGTCGGTTGAAATTATGTTAGAATAATGCAATTTTTTTTTAGTTTCATTATCAGTTAAATTTAAAATGATACCAAAATCCACTGCCTTACCTTCATAGGTCCTATGACTCCATCTCGTTAAAGCACTTATAATTCCCAGCATAACAGACGAGGCCGATGGGGCAACACTGTCGCACACCGCCTTTTCGACGGCTTTTTCTTGTAAAGTTAATTCATAAGTCGGATCTAAAATAGCCGATTCATTGATCTGACTTAACTCCTTTAATATATTTTTTAATAAAGAAATTTCAAAAGGTTGATAGGCTCTTCCCCTTTTTATAATAAATCTGTAATCGGCAGATTTGTTTGGTTTTATAAGTAATGAATTTTGTTTTCCTATTGCAATTTCGGATTCTCTCGCGTTAGATTCCTCTTCACCCATCAAAACAGATCCGGTGAAAAGTGGCAAAATCAATTTTGTTAAGACGACATAGAACTTATCCTTATCCAACGCACAAAACTCCTTATATATAAGCATTTTACAATATAATTTTTAAAAAATCAATTAATTTTCACCTCTGTCATAATAATTTTTCGACAGATCTCCCTTAATAAGTTCCAATGCTTTTGCTTCTATTCTTGAAACATAACTTCTTGATATGCCAAGCTCCTCTGCGAGTTCCTTTTGTGTGTAAACCTTTTGCCCGTTTAAACCATATCTTTTGATCACTATTTCTTTTTCACGTTTGCTTAAATGTTTGTCAATGACATTATTAATTCTTTCCATTATAAATGATGACGAAACGGCGTCTTCCACTTCATCTTCATTAGATTCAATAATATCCATTAAAAGCACTTCATTTCCATCTTTATCAGATGCGAATTTACTAGATAAAGAAACGACGTCTTTGTGTTTTTTGTTTACCCTTATCAGCATCAATATTTCATTATCAATGCATTTTGAAGCATAGGTAGCAAGCCCAACACCTTTTTCATAATTAAAACTGTCAATTGCTTTAATTAACCCTATTGCTCCTACCGAGATTAAATCATCAACCTCTATTGTTACTGAACCAGCATATTTTTTAACTATGTGTGACACTAAGCGAAGATTGTGATTAATAAGTTTGCTTCTTGCCTGCATATCTCCTTTTTCACGATATTTTACTAACAATTCTTTTTCTTTCTCTTTGCTTAAAGGCTTAGGGAATCCCTCCGTATTGTTTATAAAAGCAGTAAAACATCTCAGTTTTGACAAAAAAAATGGTAAACTTTCGAACACAAGACCTCTCCTTTTAGAAAAATGTATATGTCGAATTTTACCGAATTTTGCTTGGACACATTAAATTGTTTTTGGCATTTAAAAAAATGCAAGCTAAATCTTTAACTTGCATTAAAAAAAGTAATAATATTTTAAAACATCTCTTCAACGAAGTCTTTTGCATCAAAAGGTTCGATGTCGTCTATGCCTTCACCTGTGCCAATAAAGACAACGGGCTTTTTCAAATCTCTTTCTATTGCCACAACAACTCCGCCCTTCGCTGTGCCGTCAAGTTTTGTTAAGATAATCCCGTCTATTGTTATGCTTTCATTGAAAGCTGTTATTTGATTAAGTGCATTTTGTCCGGTAGTCGCGTCCAGAACAATAAAAGTCAATTTTTGTGCATCTGGGTATTCGCGTGCTGTCACTTTACCAATCTTTTTTAATTCTTCCATAAGATTTGTTTTTGTGTGTAAACGTCCTGCTGTGTCAATTATTAAAACGTCGGTGTTTTTAGCTTTTGCACTAGCAATTCCGTCATAAACAACTGCCGCCGCATCTGCGCCCTCTGCATGCTTTATTATCCTGGTTTTAGACCGTTCAGCCCACATTGTAAGTTGTTCACTCGCAGCAGCTCTGAATGTGTCGCCAGCAACTAATGTGACAGATTTTTTTTGGTTTTGAAAATATTTTGCAAGCTTTCCTATCGTTGTTGTCTTTCCAACACCATTAACACCTATAATAGTTATGACCAATGGATAATTAAATTCAATTTTTGGTGCGTCTTCAAGTTGATTTGCTAGTATGGTTTTCAATGCTTTTTTCACCTCAACAGCAGAACGAATTTTGTTTTTGCGCGCGTAAATTCGTAACTCATCAACTATTTGCATTGAAGGTTTAACACCAAGATCGCAAGAAATCAAAATATCAGTTAAATCCTCAAAAAAATCATCATCAAGTTCGCCGTGAGAAACGAGTGCGTCAATCTTACGCGAAAAAGCTTCCCTAGTTTTTCTTAATGCTTCTTTAATTTTTTTAAATAAGCCCATCTTTTCTCCTTTAAGCAGATTGATCGAGTTTAATGGCATCTGAAAGTTTGACAGAAACTATTTTCGAAACACCTTTTTCTTCCATAGTAACTCCGAAAAGTGAATCAGCATATTCCATTGTTGGCTTTTTGTGAGTTATTAGGATAAACTGAGTTTCATCAGACAATTTTTTCAAATATTTGTCGACAATCTCAACGTTTGAGTCGTCGAGTGCCGCTTCGACCTCATCAAACAAGCAAAACGGCAAAGGTTTTATACGTAAGATTGCAAATATTATTGCCATAGCAGTCAATGATTTTTCACCACCTGAATATAGCGACATATTTTGTATTTTCTTCCCTGGAGGTTGAACAAACACTTCAACACCTGATTCAAGAGGGTTTTCTGGATCAACAAGCTCCAATTTCGCATTACCGCCTCCAAATAATTCACGGAAAGTGATTTTAAAGCTTTCATTAATCTTTTCAAGCTCGCTTGTAAATTTTTCAATCATAATTGATGAAAGATCTTTAATAATTTTCGTCAAATCTTCTTCAGCTTTTTTTAAGTCATCTGATTGTGCCGAAAGCAGATTATGTCTTTCAAGAAGTGCCGAACAATCTTCAATAGCATTCACATTGATTGGCCCAAGAGCAGAGATAGACCTTTTTATGTGTGCAATTTCTGGCATGGCTGTTTTTATATCAAAGTCAGGGCGCTTAAATTCAAGGCAATCATTGTAAGAAAGCGAATATTCTTCAAATATTCTCTCTTGCATGACTTCGATGTCTTGATCAACTTTTGCAAGGTTCATTTCCTCTCTATATTTTCTGTCATTTATGCGATTGAGTTCTTCCATTAATCCTGTTTTTTTTGTGTCAAGAGTTCTTAAAAGTGCTGACAGTTGAATTTTCTCATCTTCAGTTTGCTTTTGCTTTTGACTTAATAAGTCAAGCTCCTCTTTGGCTTTGCTTCTTGGTGCACTTGCGAGACGTGTTTTGATCAATTCTTCTGCAGATTCAATGAAAGACAAATTGTCTTCAATATGCGCTTTCAAAAGATGGATATTTTCGTTTTGTGTGCCAATTTCATTTGCAAGCCTAATAGATTCGTTTTTAACATTTTCAAGTTGCGTTTTAACAGAAGCAATCTCAACTTTAATTGTAGTCAAATTTCCACTTAATTCTTCGCGTTTTTTTCTTAATTTTTCAGTTTGAGCGCGTTTGTTTTCGAAAAGCGAACTTGCATCGCTTTCATTTCCTGAGAGCGCAGATTTTAGAAGCACAGATTTTTCATACTCTTCGCTTACAAGTTTTAATTTGTTAGAAATTGTTTCCTTTTCCATTTGTAAGACGTTTAAAGTTTCCTTCGAGTCTTTAACAGCATTTTCTATTGATTCAATCTTTGCTTTTAATGATGTCAATTCTACGGAAAGGTTATTTTTCCTTTCAGCTAGTTTTTGTAAATGCTCCTTAACAGTTTCATTTTCAACAATCAAAGATGTTTTTTCTGTTTCAGCGTTTTGTAAATAATTTTTTAAAGTTACAATCTCTTTTTTTAATGTGTCTATCTCCCTTTCACGGCTCATCAGACCAACAGCTTCACTCTTTTTGCTACCGCCTGTTATTGAACCTTGTGGGTTTATTACATCACCATCAAGTGAAACAATTTTAAATGCATACCCGCTAGCTTTTGACATTTGTATGGCATCAATCAATTTTTCTACTATGACCGTTCCACCTAACAGCCCTGAAACAACATTTTCAATTTTGCTGTCATATGAAATCAATTCACTAGCGATCCCAATATAGCCATGCATATTTTTAATTTGTGACGTTGAAATTGATCTTCTTTTCATAGAAGAAATTGGCAAGAAAGTCGCTCTTCCAAAATGATTCTCTTTTAGATATTCAACAAGTTCTTTCGCGCCATTTTCGTCATATGTAACGATGTTTTGCACGCTAGAGCCAAGGGCGACCTCAATGGCCGATTCGAATTTTTCAGGCACTTTGATTAATGACGCAACAACGCCGACAATGTTTTTTGATAATGCATTGGCGTTTGCAGAAAGTTTCAAAAGCTTTTTAACAGCATAGTTGTAACCTTCAAATTCTGCTTGCATATCAGAGAGAAGTTTTAATCTGTTTTCAAACACTTTCAATTCGGTGGCTTTATTTTGTCTGTCATTTTCAAATTCTTGCAAACGTTTAGCAACAATATTAGATTTTGCCACTATTTCTCCACTTTCCTTTTCAGTTGCAGAAAGTGCGCCAGATGTTTGACTACACTGAGATGTAAGCGTCGCATGATTTTGCTCTTGCTCCGATATCTTTTGTTTAATTTCACTAATTTGCGTTGTAACGTTTTGCAAATTGGAAGTTAACAATTCTTTTTCAGTGCCAAATTTTGATAACGAACTTTTTGCGTCTGACAGCGATCCAAGCGTTTCTATAAATTTTTGTTGAGACTGATTCGTTTGAGCTTCATTAAAATCGATCTCTTGTGCCACTTCGTGATATTTTTGAGAAATTTCATCAAATGCAGTTTCTAAGGATTTTAACTTGCTTTCTAAATCTTTTTGTTCGTTTTCATTCTTTGCTTTCGCTTCCAAAGCAAATGCCACAGCCTTTTCTGCATTTGACATATCAAGATTTAGCCTATCGTTTTCTTTTTGGGTGAAAAGTATTCTCTCGCGAGCAACTTTTGTTTCGCCCTCTTGTTTTTCCAAATTTACCGTTAGCTCCAAAATTCGTGAATTCAATTTAGAAAGTGTTGCGTCAAAGTTTTCTAACTTTTGCATAGCTTCGTTGTATTGATTTGTAGCATCGTTCATTTCGGCATCGCGCAAAGATAGCTCTTCCATAATAGCATCAAGTTTAACACGTATTTTATCTTTAAATTCACTAGCATTTTCGTATTGATAAACATAAGCGTTTACTTCCAAATCTTTCAGTTGTGCCTTAAATTCAAGATATTTTTTAGCATTTTCAGCTTGTTTTTTTAATGGGCCCATTTGTCTGTCAATTTCGAGCAAAATGTCACCGACACGTGAAAGATTCTGCCTGGCTGTGTCAAGTTTTCTTTCGGCGTCGGTTTTATCCTTCTTGTATTTAGCAATTCCTGCCGCATCTTCAAACATACTTCTTCT
>CASFYE010000007.1 GCA_949298925.1 uncultured Bacillota bacterium | reverse complement strand
TTATGCCAGAAAAAAAAGAATTGATCAGTGAACTAAAACGTAAAGCAGAAAAAGCAGATCAAGTTTTTATCGCGACCGACCCGGATAGAGAAGGGGAAGCAATTTCATGGCATATTGCAAATGTTTTAGGACTGCCACCAGAGAAAAAGTGTAGGATTGAATTTAATGAGATTTCACAAAAAGCCGTTCAGAATGCGTTGACAAAGCCTCGTGCAATTGACCTTAAACTCGTTGACGCACAACAAGCACGAAGAGTTCTTGACAGGATTGTGGGATACAAGCTTTCTCCTATTCTTTGCAAGAAGATTAAGCCTCGTTTAAGTGCAGGCAGAGTTCAGTCTGTTGCTTTAAAATTGGTAGTTGACAGAGAAAAGGAAATTGAAGCTTTTGTTCCAGAGGAATATTGGAATATTTCTGCAATTTTGCAAAAGGGCAAAGAAACTTTCAAATCTACGCTTGAAAAGAAAAATGGCAAAAAGTTTGTTCCAAAAAACAAAGAGCAGGCTGATCAAGTTGTGCAAGATGTTGATGGCAAAAAGTTTGAAGTTTCAAAGATAAAGCGCAGTGTGACGAAATCGCACGCCCCAGCACCTTTCACAACATCGACTATGCAACAAGATGCTTTAAACAAGGCAGGGCTAAGCATTAAAAGAACGACTCAGTCTGCGCAACAACTTTACGAAGGTGTTGATATTGCTGGAGAGGGGAAGATTGCGCTTATCACATATATTAGAACTGATTCAACGCGCGTTTCTCAGGATGCTCAAAATGCGTGCAGAGAATTTGCAAGAAAACTTTATGGTGAAAAATTCGTTCCAGAAAAGCCAAATGTTTATGCGACCAAGCAAAATGCTCAGGACGCGCATGAGGCGATTCGTCCTATCAACATGAATATGACACCAGAAAAAGTTAAGCAATCTCTTTCTGCCGACAATTACAAACTTTACAAACTCATTTATGAAAGATTTTTGGCAAGTCAAATGAGTGAGGCAATTTATTCAAATGTGACTGCAAATTTGTCATGTGATTGTTATGAATTCAAAGCAGTAGGCAAAACTCAAGAATTTGCAGGATACACCGCTGCTTATAAAGAATATGAAGGAGATGAAAAGCAGGAGATTTCAAAACTTCCAAAATTAGATGAAGGTGATGTGGTTGATGCAAAAGAATTAAAAGCTGAACAAAAATTTACAAAACCGCCTGCTAGATATACTGAAGCCAGTTTGGTTAAAGCCATGGAAGAAAAAGGTATTGGAAGACCTGCCACTTATGCAGCTACAATCATGGTGCTTTCAGCACGCGAATATGTTTCCAAAGACGGAAAGCAACTTATTCCAACTGAGCTTGGGCGTAAAGTTGTTGAATACTTAGAAAAATTTTTCAGCTCTGTTATAAACGTAAAATTCACTGCGCATATGGAACAGCGACTTGATGACATTGCTAGCGAAGGAGAGGATTGGCATGAGGTCGTGGAAAGCTTTTGGAACGGCTTTTCAAAACTGCTTTTAGCCTCTGATTCATCGGGATTTTCTTTGAGATCAGAGCCGATCGAAACGGATATTTTATGTGAAAAATGCGGGCATAAAATGCTTATTAGAGAGGGAAAGTACGGCAAGTTTTTAGGTTGTTCGAATTTTCCTAAATGTCGAAACATCAAGCAGTTTGAACCTGAGAAAAAAATAGTTGGTAAATGCCCAGAGTGTGGGAAAGATATGGTTGAGAGGAAGAGCAAACACGGAAAAGTTTTCTTTTCATGCTCAGGTTACCCTGAATGTAAGTTTATGAGTTGGTATCCAACCACTGGTGAAAAGTGCTCGAGTTGTGGTGGCGTTGTGATAGTAAAAAACCATCAAAAACTGTGCAGTGAATGTAAGCAAAGGCAGGATTAATGGAACCTATTGTAAACATAATTGGCGGAGGATATGCCGGGACAGAAGCCGGATTGACGCTTGCAAAATATGGTGTCAAGGTGCACTTGTTTGATCAAAAAAACGGTGTGCAAAATTTTGATGAAAAAAACGATGAATGTTTAAAAAGAGAGCTTGCATTTACAGATGTTGCGCTGAAAGAAAAATTGGATAATTTACCAATTATTCAAGAACAATTTGAAAGAATTTGGGAAGATGTCAAGAATTTAAGTTATTTTAATAAAAAAATTACAGAAATTTCCCTGTTGGAGCCAACCATTATTGCAACAGGAGAACGGACTGATCCTCAACTCTTTAAACAGCTTAAAAGCATTTTTGGAGAAACAAAATGTTTAGACTTTCAATTTGAAACCCCCATATTAAGTGGTATTGAAAAATTGCTTGAAAAAAAAGGAGAATTTTACATCTTGCCTTTGACAAAGGAAAAAACACAGCAGTTAAGAGATGCAATAAACTATTTTCGTAGCGACACATTGCTTGACACTGTTGAAAGGTGGGCGAGAATTGGCGTTGAAATGTTAAGAGCAAAGGTGCTAAGACCAATCGTTTCAAATCAAGTTGAATATGCTTGTGTCAAACTAAAAAAGGTAGATCGGGGATTTGAGCTATTAAATTTTTGCTCCAGCTTGCCAAACAATGCACAAAAAGCTGTTTACAAATTTCTTTTTGGAGAACAAGTAATCATTGAAAGATATTCATCAGTCTTGCCTTGCACTCATTTAGATGTTAGATTGATTTTAAATGAGTTTTTACAAAGCAAATCTCGACCAAATTTGTTTTTTGCAGGCAGTATTGTTGGGGCAGAGAATAGTTTGGAAGCTATAGCGACAGGTCATTTTGTCGCTTTGAATATGCTGTCATATTTAAACAGACAAAAACACATTTCCTTTCCTAAAAACACATTACTCGCATCTTCTATTGACAAATTATTTTCAAAAAACCGATTTAATTTGACTGAAATTGAAAAAAAATGTGATATAATTAAAATCATAGATGTAAGATCAAGCGAAAATATGCTTATTAAATTCAAGGAGGATTTTGATGCAAGAAATGCATGGCACAACGATATGTGCAGTAAAAAGAGATGGTAAAATCGCTATAGCAGGCGATGGGCAGGTTACTCTTTCCAATTCTGTTATTTTTAAAAATAATGCAAAAAAAGTTAGAAGAATTTATGATGACAAGGTGATAATTGGTTTTGCCGGCAGTGTGGCCGACGCTTTTTCTTTGTCAGAAAGATTTGAAGAGATGCTAAACAAATATTCTGGAAATTTGATGCGAAGTGCCGTTGCGCTTGCTCAACTTTGGCGTGAGGACAAGATTATGCACAAACTTGATGCAATGATGATAGTTGCCGACAAAGACACACTTTTAATTTTGTCAGGCGCAGGCGATGTTATAGAGCCACAAGATAATGTCTGCGCAATAGGATCTGGTGGAAATTACGCTCTTGCAGCAGCCAAAGCTCTTAAACAAAACACCGATTATTCAGCGAAGGATATCGCGTTTAAAGCTCTTAAAATAGCCAGTGAAATTTGTGTTTTTACAAACGACAATATTACCGTTGAAGAAATATTTTAAAGGAGAAACAAATGCAATTTACACCTAAACAAATAGTAAGTGAACTTGACAAATACATTATTGGTCAAAACAGAGCAAAGCGTGCTGTTGCGATAGCCCTTAGAAACAGATATCGTCGTAGTAAACTCTCAAAAGAATTAAGAGATGAAATAACACCTAAAAACATCATTATGCGTGGTCCAACAGGAGTTGGAAAAACCGAAATTGCGAGAAGACTTGCAAAATTGGTCAAGGCGCCATTTATCAAAGTCGAAGCAACAAAATACACAGAAGTTGGTTATGTTGGAAGAGATGTGGAAAGCATGGTTAGAGACCTTGTTGAAATGTCTGTGCGAATGGTGAAAGATGAAAAACAACATGAGGTGGAATCTAAGGTAGCTCCGATAGTAACAAATAAACTCGTCGATGCGATTGTTCAAACAAGGCAAGCAGAAAATCATGTTGCTGACAGAGAACAGATAAAACAGCAGTTGTTGCAAGGGGATTTGGAAGAAGAACTTATTAACATTAACGTCGCTGAAGCGCCAAAGCCAATAGTCGCGATAGGTGGACCTGAGATCAATTTAGGATCAATGTTTGACGGTCTTTTGCCTCAAAGAAGAAAAAATAAAAAAATGAATGTCGCTCGTGCTCGAGAGATTTTAATGAATGAAGAGAGCGACAAGTTGATTGATATGGATAATATCAGTTCGGAAGCTATTAGACGAGCTGAAGAAGAAGGCATCATCTTTATTGATGAGATTGACAAAATTATTGGCATTTCAAACAATAATTCGCAAGATGTTTCGCGCGAAGGTGTGCAAAGAGATATTTTGCCAATTGTCGAAGGTTGCACAGTTTCTACAAAATATGGGAACATAAAAACAGATTTTATATTATTTATCGCTTCAGGAGCATTTCATGTTTCTAAAATAGAGGATATGATTCCTGAATTGCAAGGAAGATTTCCAATAAGAGTTGACCTTGACAGTTTGACTGAAAAGGATTTTAAACAAATTCTTTCACAAACAAAAAATGCGGTAACGTTGCAGTACACATCACTACTTGAAGTTGACAATATTAAATTAAGTTTTACTGACGATGCGCTCGATGAAATTGCATCAATCGCATTCCAAGAAAATGAAACGAGTGAAAACATAGGAGCAAGACGATTGCACACAGTTATGGAACTATTATTAGAAGACATATCTTTTAACGCAAGTGGAAATCATCCAATGTTGGAAGTGGTAATCGACAAAGCTTACGTTCAAAAAGCTTTTAAAGAGACAAAACGCAAGTTTGATCTTAAAAAATATGTTTTATAAGGAGGCTAATATGAAACAGATTAATGAAAAAAACTTTTTAGAAGAAACTAAGTCGGGAGTTGTGCTTGTGGACTTGTTTGCATCGTGGTGTGGACCTTGCAGAATGCAATCGGCCGTTTTGGAAGATGTGGTAAAAAGCAGACCAGATATTAATATTGTCAAAGTTGATGTTGATGAAAATCCAAACATAGCAAGAAAATATGGTGTAATGTCAATTCCGACTCTTATTTTATTAAAAGATGGCGAACTAGTAAAAAAACATGTTGGGTTAATGCAAAGTGATGACCTTATATCTTTTTACGATTCCGCGAAATAAGCAAACTCAAAGTTTGCTTTTTTTGTAATAAATTTAAAATTTTATATTGACTTATGGCAATTTTAGTGTTAAAATTAAGCATAAAGGAGAAATTATTGTGAAAAAGGTTTATCTTGATTTTGCAGCGACAACCTTTGTTTCTAGTGAAGTGTTAAATGAAATGTTGCCATGTTTCAACACTATTTATGGAAACACAAGTTCGTTGCATGGTTTTGGTCGTGATGCTAGTGCGATAGTGGACAGGGCTCGCGATCGTGTTGCAAGTGCAATCAATGCTAAAAATTCAAATGAAATTTACTTTACTTCGGGTGGATGCGAAGCAAACACTATGGCTATAAAAGGGATCGCGCACAGTTACGCTAGCAAAGGAAAGCACATCATCACTTCTAAAATTGAACATCAATCTGTGTTGGAAGCTTGTGAAGCTTTGAAAACTGAGGGTTATGAAATCACATATTTGCCTGTTGACGAAAATGGAATTGTCAGTGTGCCAAGCCTTTTAAGAGAAATTAGAAAAGACACCATTTTAGTTTCAATCATGGCAGTGAACAATGAAGTTGGCACAATTCAAAACTTGAAGACAATAGCAAAATTAGCACATGAAAAAGGAGTGCTTTTCCACACTGATGCAGTGCAAGCTTTGGGAGCAATTAAAATTGACGTTCAGGATATGGAAATTGATGCACTTAGCATTTCTGCCCATAAGATCTATGGGCCAAAGGGCTGTGGAGCGCTTTACCTAAAAAACGGCATAAAAATTGAACCTTTGATTTCAGGGGGCAACCAAGAGCGCGGTAAAAGAGGGGGAACATTGAACACCCCGGCAATCGCTGGATTTGGTAAGGCTGTTGAAATTGCCGTTCGTGATATGTTTGTCAACCAACAAAAATTGAAAGCTATCAGACATTATTTCTTAGAGAAAGTGAAAGAAAACATTGATTATATAAAAATCAATGGTGATCCTCATCAAAAGATCAATGGAACTGTGAGCATATCTTTTGAAATGGTCGAAGGCGAATCGCTTTTGATGTTGCTTGACCTCGAGGGTGTGGCAGTTTCTACATCATCCGCTTGCACGTCAAACGTTTTAAAACCTTCGCATGTTTTAAAAGCAATGGGTATTGAAGATGAAATTGCACAAGGAACTATTAGATTTTCGTTTGGCAAGAGCACTTCAAAAGAAGACATCGACTATGCTGTTGAAAAACTTGCTGGCGCAGTTAAAAAATTGCGTGCGATTTCACCAATTACAAAAGCAGGGAGGAGATAAGAGATGTACAGTAAACGAGTTTTAGATATATTTCAAAATCCACAAAATGCAGGCGGAATGAAAGGTGCAAACGGTGTTGGTAAAGTTGGTGGAACGAGTTGCAGTGATGTTATGAAAATTTATTTACTCATTGAAGATGAGGTTGTTAAGGAAGCACAGTTTAAAACATTTGGTTCATGTGCAGCAATCGCTTCAACAGATGTTGCTTGTGAACTAGTCAAAGGTAAAACATTGGCTGAAGCAGAAAGTTTGACAGGCGCGGACATTTTGCAGGAGCTTGGAGAACTTCCACAAAACAAAATTTACACAACAATTTTGGCTGAACAGGCAGTAAAATCAGCAATAGAGGATTATTACAAAAGATTAGAAAAAATGCAAAAAGATGCGGAATAATCCGCATTTTTTGTTGAATAAATGTGTATTTTTGACATTTTTGCGCAAAATATTTCCAAGGAGGGAAATATGAAAGAAGCTATGATGTTGCTAGGTTTTAGTATGGGGCTCGTTACTGGTGCACTTCTATACAAGTATTCACAAGGGGCGAAAAAGATTGTTGACCAAGGTGAAAAAAAAGTTATGAAAGAAGTGGAAAAAGCCACGACAGAGTTAAAAAAAGCGCAAAAGAAATCGAAATAATTAAAGAGGCGAAAGCCTCTTTTTTGTTAATGCTTTTGAATATTTAATTTTATCAAAAAAGGCAGAACTATTCTGCCTTGTGTTTTCTAAGCTGGACACAATCTTTGACAATGACGCACCAACTGTTTCAAAGCGAGTTGGCTCCAACAAAGCTACCTTATGGCACACGCTCGGCTCCTCTTAATGATGCTCCCGTCAGGGCCTGACATGGTTCAAGGACGCTCGTTGCATAAGACCTTGCCTTCATCACCAATCATACTTTGCACATTTTTGACATGCCATAGCCTAGGAATGCGTTCGATCCTGCTGTAGCGGATTGCAGGTTGCAGGGCACCGCTAACTCCCCATCTAGTCCAGCTCTAAGTATTATACACGACTTCAAATTAAAAATCAAGAAAAATTGCTTTTTAATTTTGTTGAAATTAAGTATAATATTGTTGAAACTATTTTACATAGGAGATTTTATGGCTGAAAAAACAAATGCAGAAAGATTTATTGACGCTTTCAACAACATTGATTACTCACTTCGTGTGCGTTATGGGTTAAATCGTAGTATGGGTTTTTCTGATGTTATTCGAAAATGCGTAAGCCTAAATTACATAGTAAGAAAATACGAAGATGACCTTATCGATTATGGCAGGTTAAGAAATGCTATTGTCCATCAGGGCAACAAAGATTTTGTTATTGCTGAGCCACATTTAAGAGTGGTAGAACATATTGAGAAGATAAACAAACTCATCAACACTCCGCCAAAATGTATTGATATTTGCAGAAGGGACATCGTTTCTGTTGATGCGTCAGCCTCGATGGAGAAAGTAATAAAGTTGATGGCTAGTTCAAAATATTCAAATTTGCCTGTTTACAAAGACAAGAAAATTATCGGCATAGCAAACGGACAAAAGATTCTTGATGCACTTGGTTCGTTTTTGCTTTCTGGTGGGAAAAGTAAAACATTTTTAGAAAATGTGCAAATTGAGGATATGCTTTCTAAGATTCAATCAATTTATTACAAAATAGCATCAACCGATTTGACTATGGAAGAAGGATTAAACGAATTTCACAACAATCCTAAATTGCTGGCAATTTTGCTTACTAAATCTGGCGAACAGGACGAACAGCCTTTGGGCATAGTTACAGGTGCCGATGCTATTGAAATGAACAAAGTTATTGATGCGTTTAATTAGTTGACAAAAAAATTTAATTATGTTAACATCTTCTTGTTGAGTAAATCTTAACAATTAAAACTGAACAAAAGCTATGATGAAAGACACGGTTTCAAAATATTTTAGCTTTTAGAGAGCTGTCGGGTGGTGCAAGACGGTGGCAAAATTTTGAGATTATCACTTTCGGAGCTGTGCGACTGAAATTTTAGTAAGTTTGCGCCGTGGACCTCGCGTATAAGAGGTGGCATGGTGGTGGCCTGCCGTAAGTTTACAAGTGGTTTATAAAGCCTAGATGGCTCTTGTGGCTTAGTCTAGGCTTTTTTATTTTATTTTGGAGGAAAAGTATGAAAAAAGAACAAGTTTTACCAAATTTTGTAGAGTTGGAACACAACATCTTAAAGTTTTGGAAAGAAAATGACTGTTTTAAGAAACTCGTTGAGCAAAACAAGGGACACGAACTTTTTAGATTTTTAGATGGCCCAGCAACAGCGAACAACAGACTTGGTGTGCATCATTTTTGGGGGAGGACCTTGAAGGACTTGACCATAAGATACAATGCTTTAAAGGGCAAAGATTGCATGTACCAAAACGGATTTGATGGTCAAGGTCTTTGGGTCGAAGTCGAAGTTGAAAAGGCTCTTGGCTTAAATGGCAAGCCAGAAATTTTAAAATATGGGATTGATAAATTTACAAACAAATGCATGGAGAGAGTGCAATATTTTGCAGATCAAATAACCAATCAAAGCATTAGAATGGGGCAATGGATGGACTGGGATAACAGTTATTATACAAATTCAGACCACAACATTCTGTCAATTTGGCATTTTTTAAAGGAATGTGACAAGCATGGTTGGATAGTAAGAAAAAATCGCCCGATGGCATGGTGTCCACGTTGCGGAACCGGTCTTTCTGAGCATGAAATGTCCTCCGCCTATCATGAAGTTGAGCACACCGCACTGTTTATCAAATTGCCAGTAAAGAATAAGGATTTTAAAATCGTTGCTTGGACAACGACTCCTTGGAC
>CASFYE010000006.1 GCA_949298925.1 uncultured Bacillota bacterium | reverse complement strand
TAGATAAACTAAAAAGATATTATTTCTAATTTAAAAAATTTGCTAAATATTTATTACAATAATTTTTTCTATTTTTCATCGGAATTTTCCGGTGAATTATTTTTTTCGCTTTCAGTCGTCTCGCTTGATTTTTGTGCAATATTTTTTTCATTTTTCTTTTCAAAAAGTTTGTGTCTGATTGAAAATTCCTTTTCCATACTTTTGATGCCAAGGTCCTTCTTTGTGATTAACGAAAGCCCAAAGTGAACTGCAAACAACAAAGCGCCACCCATATTGCAAGCAATATCCTGAATTGTGTCAGTTAGTAACGGTGCATTTGTCCCTGCCACCCATTCACCTTGAATGTCGATTTTTAAAATTAAATCCAAAGTCCTTTCACATAGTTCCCATGCCGATTCAATAAACAAAGAGAAAAATACGCAAAAGAGCATTACAGTAACTTGCTTCATAGCTTTGTTTTCTCCTGTTCTGCATAAAAAGAAAAATGCCAAAACACTTATCAAATATCCCATAACGAAATGAACAATTATGTCAAGATATGAAATATCCTTATACCCTGAAAGTGCACTTCCCCATAATCCTGCGATAGCGACATAAATATTGAATATCAAAAAAACCGAATTTGGCAATTTGGATCTGGTTATTAGTTCAAATAAGAAAGGAATAGCACAATAAATTAGCATGCCTAAACTTGGAAAAAATCTTTCATTTGGATCGCCTGCAACTTTGTAATATATTGCAAGCGCCACGCCAATTAATGCCATTGCAACAGTTAAAAAAATGTTTACATATCTAAAAATTTTTTCTTTTTTAGACGACGACGTAAATACCTTTTTGTTCATAACTTTCCTCTTTTAATAAAAGATTTTTAATATATTTTAATTCTATAATTAATTTAGTAAAAAGGCAAGCTTTTTTACACAATAAAAAAACAAGCTTTCAAGCTTGTTTATTCAATGACCATAACTATTAATGACACCAATATTACTGTCAAAGCAAAAGCTTTTAAAACCAATAAAACTTTATCGTTAGGCTCTACCTTGTTTGTTTTTCTTACCATCTTTGTTATTTTCTTTGCAAAGATGGCTACTATAAGCCCTATAACAAGTAAAATTAACCCAATTATCACATTTGGTTGTGAAAAACGTGCCCATATATTGTTGTCTAGTAAAAGTGACATGATCTTCCTCCGAAATTCAAACGTATCTTATGTCTTTATTTTATCACATAATTAAGTGCTTGTCAATACTCTTTTTAAAACAAAAGCATATTTTCTTTATGTGTTATTCTAAAAAATTATAAAGGCAAATCTTTTCTGTCAAACACAAACGTTCCTATTACAAATGTAACAATTCCTATAAGTGCCAAAACACCAAAGCCTATTAAAAAGCTTAACCCACCAGTCAAAATTAGATTTGTGTCAAACAAAGATATAAGTGACAAATAGTTGAACACATTCATTTGCTCTATGCGCATAGCAGAAGGAACTACATTTGAACCGAACAGACCGAGAATTGTGCATACAAGCATAAATATAGAAATTCCTCCGCCTATTGACAAAGAGTATTTTGTTCTATTGAAAATAGCGGAGCACATAAAGCAAAAGCCAGCAAAAGCAAACATAGTAAGAAAAGCACCGAGGTTAAATAGTAAAATTTCACTAAAATTAATCGCAAATGAATTCCCACCAACTATCCATATTGAAACAACGCTGACAGCTGTTACACACGCAAACATAGCAAGCAATGATGTCAACAAATAAAGCATTTGTGTTGTCGAAACCGCTCTCCTCTTTGTTGGAGTTGAAAGTACATATGCCATTGACCCTGAATCAACTTGCCCAGCGAGCAATCCGTTTGCAACCATGATTACATAAACCATAGGAAGCAAAATGCCTGCAATTCTGTAAAATATTGAGCCAATTATTAAGCCATAAATATCCATATTCCCAAGTTCTTCAAGCGCTTCAGCAACCTTCTCATCGATTTGACCTGTTATGCTCTTCGTCGCTTCCAGACGCGCATCTTCCGCTGTTGCACCCTCCGCTAGCCATAGTTCGTAAGTGCTGATTGATGTGTTGCTGATGACCTTCGCGGTAATTGCATATTGATTTGCCTCTTGTATTTGCTCTTCAGTTGACGTTTCAACGATGTTGAAAGAATCATATGCCTGATTACGTATCAATTCATTGACTTCATCACGAGCAGTCGTTTTGTAATCATTTATATCAAATGTAGCACTTGGGACATATGCGTTAACCCCTTTTTCTGCCACCTCTTTTGCTTTTTCAGCTGATGATGATGCCGACGCTTGTGTCGCATCTTCTTTCTCCATTGCTATGTTAAATGCCATATTATAAATATAACCATAGTATTGGTTGTTTATTGACGTGACAAGGGCATTGTTGTCACCAGCAAAATTAGTTGGATCATTTTCGTAAGTTAAAATCAACAGATAAATGAGTTGAGATAAGTCAGCTTCGGTAGCATCGCCAAGCATGCTCCCCGCCATAGGATAAAATCGTTTTGCAAGTGCATTTGCTGTTTGCATTTGCAAGTTTGCAAGTTCTTCCCCTTGTGCAGGTGCACCGTTTTGCTCCTCATACGATGCCTTGCTATCTTCATAAGAATTTACAAGCATACCCTTTATTGAAATAACCGACCCGTCCCAATATGGAGAGTTCGTAAGGGTTACTATACCATTTTCAAATTCAACTGAACTTAAAAATGCATCATAACTGTCAATCGCGCCTTCCTTCAGCTCAGCTTCTTGGTCAGCTTGAGCAAAAACACCTTTAAGTGAATCTCGAATGTCATTGATTGACAAACTGCCCAGCACAATGATAACTATTGCGAGCATGACGCAAGTTGCAACAGTCACAGACAACCATTTCACCCAGTTTGCTTTCATTGATTGTTTAAAAAGAGCTTTACTAAAAAACATTATTCTCCTCCTTTTAACTGTTTCGCTAAAACATCTTTAAAATGTCTTTCCAAATTAAACTTTATTTCTGCTATAAATTTTACTTTATAATTTTTTAATGTTTTAAACAACTTGTTTATATTTTTATCTTCTATTTTAATCGTAACTTGATTGTATTGTTTTTGGTCGCGAACGATGTTGTATTTTAATTTTTTAAATTTTTGATAATCTTCTTTTTGTAAAAATTCAATCTTGTAAATCTTTTTAGTCGAACTTTTTAATTCATTGATGTCTGCGATGTCAACGATCTTACCATTGTAGATCAATGCAACTCTATCACAAGTCCTTTCCAATTCGTCAAACATTTGACTGCTCATTAGAATAGTTTTGCCCTTAGCTTTTTGTTCGAAAATCAAGTCAATAAACGTTTCTCTCATAAGCGGGTCCAGTCCTGTTGTTGGTTCATCTAATATTAAAACGTTTTTGTCAGACATAAGTGCAGCAACTATCGCTGTTTTTTGTTTCATCCCTTTGCTCATTCGCTTCAAGTTTGCAGAAGGATCCAATTGAAGTTTTTTAATCAAATAATTCGCATAATCTAAATTTTTGATCCCCAATAGTTCTGCCTGATTTTTTAAAAAAGTTATGCCATCTTTCAAATCTGGAAAGGCGATTTCACCTGGCACATATGAAACAAAATTTTTAATCTCACACGCATCGAGCCATGCATCCTTATCAAAAACCTTTACAAAACCTTTTTGTGGCTTAATAAAACCCATTATTTGTCTGATGGTGGTGGTCTTCCCACTACCATTTGTTCCTACAAATCCAAAGGTCTCGCCTTTTTTGATTGAAAAATTTAGGTCAAAAACTCCTCGACCTTGCCCATAATCTTTGGTCAAATTTTCGGCTTGTATTACAGTAGTTATTTCTTTTTCCACTCAACACCTCCGAAATCTTTATCTTCCTTATAAAATTGCATAAAATAATCTTCCAACGTGAATTTGACCTGTTTAAAACTTGCAAGATTGTAAGATGAAACGAGATCAATCAGTTTGTTGATGTCTTTATCCTTGATGGCAACCACCACCTTCAAACTTTTTGGAGAAATGGACTTAACCCCTGCCTTCACGATGTTGCCTTTTGTTATTTTAACTTTTGGAAGTGATTTTGCAAAAGCAGAAAAATCTTTTTCAGTTTTAAAATACAATTCAAATTGTTTGTTTTCATTGTGTTTTATAGCATTTGTTTCAAAGGTAGAAACGATGACGCCGTCTTTAATGATCGCAACTCTGTCACACGTCTGTTCCACTTCACTAAAAATGTGAGATGAAAGCAAAATTGTCTTTCCACGTTTTTTTTCTTGTTTTATAAAATCAACAAAAACTTGTTGCATGACAGGGTCAAGCCCGCTCGTTGGCTCATCTAAAATAAGAACACTTGGGTCATTCATAAACGCAGCAACGATTGCGAGTTTTCTTTTGTCTCCTAAACTCATACTTTTGGTCTGCAGTTTTGGATCAAGGTCAAAGGTTTTTAAAAGAAAATCGACTCTTAATTTGTCAACTCCTCCTCGTAGCTTCGCCATCATGTTTATAAACTCGGTGCCACTTAACCCTTCGGGCAGAGCAATTTCGCCTGGAAGGTAGCCAACTTTATTCATAATCTTGTCGTAACTTGAAAAGCTTTCCAAATCGTAAATCCTTGTTTCGCCCTTTTGAGGCTTTGAAAATCCCATAATGTGTCTAATAGTCGTGGATTTTCCGGCTCCGTTTGGTCCTAAAAAACCAAACACTTCGCCTTCTTCAACGGAAAACGAAACATCAAAAACTCCCCTGCCGTGACCATAATCTTTTGTTAAGTTTTTAACATCAATAACACCCACTTCTCAGGCCTCCAAACATGTAATAAGTTTACAATTTTAAATTAAAAAAAGCAAACATTTTGTAACGTTTTGAAATTTTACTTTTAAATTCTTTTTTATATATGTAAAAAAAACACTTTTGTTACAAAAAGACACAAATGTTATTGTGCCACATCGCGAACCTAAATTTTCCTTTACGCATAAAATGAATTTTGTAAAGGAGGATAAATGAAAAAAATCAAAATCGCTGTTATTACATGTTTATGTTTTATGATGGCGCTTACAACAACATTAATTGTAGGATGCGGTGAAAGAGATTACACAAAAATCAACCTAAACGAAGTAACTCATTCTATTTTTTATGCACCATTTTATGCCGCAATAAATCTTGGCTATTTTGAAGATGAAGGGCTTGAGATAAACCTTACAAACGGCGGAGGATCAAACTATTCGATGTCGGCTCTTGTCTCTGGCTCAGCAGACATCATTCTAGCAGGACCTGAAACGGTTGTTTACACATCACAAGAAGGCATAACAGATGCTCCAAAAGTTTTCGGTCAGTTAACTCAAACGGACGGATCTTTTATTGTTTCAAAAAATAGTAGCGACGAGCCGTTTGAAATTACGGATTTGATAGGCGAAACTATTATTGGAGGAAGAGCTGGTGGTCTTCCTGCTATGACATTACAATATGCAATCGAAGAGCATGGCTTACAAATTGGCACAGGTGCTGATCAAGTTAACTTAAGAACAGATGTGGCTTTTGATGCAATAGCAAGCGAATTCGTAAATTCCAATGCAAATTACTGCACATTGTTTGAGCCTAACGCATCAAATTTAATTGCAGAGCATCCAGAATACAAAATCGTAGCTTCGGTTGGTAGCTTGGTTGACAACACAAATATCCCTTACACCTGTTTTATAGCAAAAGATTCTTACATCAAAGATCACAGTGATATTTGTGAAAAATTTTTGAGAGCTGTTATAAGAGCCTATGATTATTTAAAAGATTGTTATGAAAATGACAATTTAAAATTGGCTGCAGAAGCATTACTTCCATCGTTTGATGGTTTAAGCGTTTCCGACATGGAAATAGCTGTTGAAGCATATTACAGAATAAACGCCTTTGCTTCAAATCCTATAATGAGTCAAACCGCTTTTGAAATGTTGCTTGATATAACTGAAAATGCTGGCATGCTAAATGGCAACACAGATTATGACAGTGTGGTTGACACGTCAATTGCAGAAAAACTCGTAGCTTAACAAAAAAATAAATTTTTATCAAAAAAGAGCTTCCCTTTTATAGTTAGCTCTTTTTTAAAACGGTTTTTTAAGTAAAAAACCGTTTTTTTATTAAAATTATGAAAAAAATATAAAAATATTATGTTTTTACCATATAAAAATCAATTTTAAATCAGTCATTTGATTATTACGATGCAGACTGCCTGTTTCTTCGTATGGGAAATTGATGCTTCTATTTCAGTCAATTTTAATGAATTAAACCTTTCAAGCATCTTTCCATGCAACTGAATAATAGGCCTTGAATTTTCATGCAACAGTTCAACTTCTCGCATATTGCCTCCACCAAGTGCTTTTATTGTGGCCTCTTTTGCAACCCACAACGAAGCCATATGCGTTTTTATAGTTTTCTCAGAAAACTGACTTAACCAATTTAACTCACTAGGATTTGCAATCCTGTCAATTAATTTTTGGTTCATGCGACTTATATCTTCCACATCAATCCCAACTTTCATCTTCTATCCTCCCCAAAGCATTTAAGACATCTTCCGAAGAAAAGCCCTTGGAAATCAAATGCGAGTATGCCTTTGCTTTTAGTTTTTTGTCTAGATTTCTGTCTTTCAAATATTTTTTTAAAAAGAAAAAACATCTGTCTTTTTCATCTTCTTCGTCAATTAACTCATTAAGTTTTTGCTCAACGATGTCACATGAAACTCCTTTTGCAAAAAGCTCGTATCTTAATTTTTTCGCTCCTTTTTTGCTCATATAAGTTTTTATATAGTTTTCAGCATAAATCGAGTCATCAATATATCCATATTCTTTTAATTTACAAACAGCCTTTTCGATGCTTTCTTCCAAAAAACCTTTTTCACGTAAATATTCTCTCAACTGTTTTTCTGTTCTATAAGTCTTTTCTAAATATGACAAACTTCTTGAAAAGCAAGCAAGATCGCCATTTTCTAAACGCACAGTCTGCCACTTTTCTTCACTGATATCTTGCCCTTCTTTAATCTTGTTTTTAACAATAATTTCAGCTTCCAAAACGCAAGAAAAAACTCCATCTATAAAAATAGAATATCTTTCACCCTTACCTATTTTTTTTATTTGTGTTACAATCATTTTTCACCTTTAAAAAGTTCCGATGTGGTTTGCGTGTAAGCCCTAACGAGTCCTCCTGCGCCCAACTTTACCCCACCAAAATATCTTACAACAAAAACCGCAACATCTTTTAATTTTTTCTTTTGCAATACTGACAAAATTGCATAACCTGCCGTCCTTGATGGTTCACCATCATCAAAAAACTTTTCTTGAAGGGGATTACTTAAAATATAACCATAACAAATGTGAGTTGCCTTCTTGTGTTCAGCCTGAAGTTTTTGTAAAGCCTGCAAAATTTCATTTTCACTCGTATTTTGCAATAAAAATCCTAAAAATTTTGATTTTTTTATGATAATTTCATTATTTTTTAAAAAATTCATACTATTTCTACTTTAATAAAATTCTTCTTACCTTTTTTAAGTAACGCGCTTTTTTTAACAACAAAGTTAAAATCTTTCACAATTTCTCCATCAAACGAAACGCCTCCGCCTACTATTAAGCGCCTAGCTTCGCTTTTTGAAGATGCCAGTTTTGTGCTAACAAGCACATCACATATATTGGAACCGCTTGGAACTTTAACAATAGGAGCATCATCACCGCCCTGAGCGAAAAGGTTTTCACTCATCTTTTGTGCTAGCAAAGCGTCCTCCTCTCCTCTTACAAATTTTGTTATCTCATATGATAGACGCTTTTTGGCAGAAACGATATCCCTTTTAATCATGTCTTTAATTTCATTCATTGGTATATCAGTAAAGAGTGCATACATCATTTCAACGCATTCGTCTGGGGTTTGATAAATTCCTTGGTAAAAATCATACGCGCTGATTTTTTCTTTATCAAGCCATATAGCACCTTTTTCTGTTTTGCCCATTTTTACACCTGCCGATGTTATTAAAAGAGGGTTTGTCGCGCCTATTAAATTCACATCAGTTTTATCCGCAAAATTCAATTTTCTTTGCAGTTCAACACCAGCAACGATGTTGCCCCATTGATCTGCCCCACCGTATTGAAGAGTGCACCCATATTTTCTGTTTAAATAAACAAAGTCATATGCCTGCATCAGCATATATCCCATTTCAAAAAATGTAAGCCCTCCTTCAGCAAGACGTTTTGAATACAAATCTTTTGCTAACATTTGATTGACATTGAAATGAACACCTATATCACGTAAAAAATCAATATAATCATAGCCCTTAAACCAATCCGCATTATTAACAACGACTGCTGGATTTTCTCCATCAAAATCTAAAAAAATTGACAAGCTCTTTTTAATTTGTGAAATATTATCTTCAATAGTCTTCTTGTCAAGCATATCTCTCATTTTGTTTTTACCACTAGGATCACCAACACTTGCTGTTGCGCCTCCCATTAAAACCAAAACTTTATGACCTGCCTTTTGAAATCTCCTTAAAATACAAAAAGGTATGCAATGCCCAATATGCAAACTGTTCATCGATGGGTCTGTGCCCTCATACAAAGTTATCGGTTTGCCACTTTCCAATGCCTCTTTCAATGCTTGCATGTCAGTGCATTGATATAAGAGACCACGTTCTTTTAACGTTTCAAACAAACTTTTATCCGTCATAAATCCTCCAAAAAAAGCACGCTTCGCCTAAGTTTTAGGACGAAAGCGTGCGTTTCGTGGTACCACCTAAATTTAAGCTTGGACAACCAATTTTTAAACTCTCATACACATTTTAAAAAAGGTTTTCCGTGCTCCTTGTTATGCCAATTCGCTGGCTCACGCAAGACTTGACAAGATTGTAATTCAAAACTTTTGTTCGATTGAACTTTCACCCACCATTCAACTCTCTAAATTTGCTACAAAATTTCTACTTCTTTCTTGCCACCATCAAGATATGTTTTATTTTAACAAACGTGTTTTTTTTTGTCAAGCGATTGAGCTTTTATTATTTTTAATAAGAAAGTTAAATTTATATTTACAAACTTTTACTTATTATCATCGCTGTTTATTTGCCCCTTTTTTCACATGACTATTTCAACTCAATTACTTTTTAATGTTGATAGAATTAAATTTCGCACTTTTACCCAGCGCTTCTTCGATTCTCAACAATTGATTGTATTTTGCTACTCGATCTGTCCTCGATGGAGCGCCCGTCTTAATTAACCCACAATTCAACGCGACACACAAATCAGCGATTGTCGTGTCTTCTGTTTCACCACTTCTATGAGAAACAATGGCTGTCATACCATTTTGTTTGGCTAAATTAATTGCATCAATTGTTTCTGAAAGAGAACCTATTTGATTGACTTTGATTAAAATTGAATTAGCACATTTTTTTTCAATACCGATTTTCAACCTTTCTGTGTTTGTAACGAACAAATCATCACCAACAAGTTGTATTTTTTTACCAAGTGCTTTTGTAAGCTTTTGCCAGCCTTCCCAATCTTCTTCAGCTAAACCATCTTCTATGGAAATGATTGGATATTTTTTTATTAACTCTTTGTAGTAATCTATAAGTTCAGCCGTTGTGTAAATTTGACCAGCTTTCCAAAAATAATAACAGCCCTTTTTATTTATTTTTTCAGCTTCATCATACATTTCTGTTGAAGCCACATCTAACGCTATAAACACATCTTGTCCTGGTCTGTAACCAGCTTTTTTAATGGCTTCAACAATGTAAAATAATCCATCTTCATCTGATTTTAAATTAGGCGCAAATCCACCCTCATCTCCAACGGAAGTAGAATAACCAGCTTCTTTCAAAACAGTTTTAAGTGCATGAAAAACCTCTGCGCCACATCTCAACGCATCCGCAAAGCTTTTTACGCCGACTGGCATAATCATGAATTCTTGGCAATTAACATTATTGTCAGCATGTTTTCCACCGTTTATAATGTTCATCATTGGAATTGGTAAAATGTTTCCATCGCCAAAATACTTAAAAAGCGGTTTCTTTATTGAATTAGCACTAGCTTTTGCACACGCAAGAGAAACACCTAAAATGGCATTAGCCCCCAATCTTGCTTTGTTTTTTGTTCCATCTAGTTCAATCATAATTTTATCAATAAGCCTTTGATTAAAGGCATTTTTACCGATTAAATTTGGCTGAATAATCTTATTGACGTTTTTAACTGCACTTAGCACACTTTTGCCGTTGTAATAGTCTTTGTCGCCATCTCGCAACTCAACTGCTTCAAAAGCACCCGTTGATGCACCTGATGGAACAGATGCTCGCCCTGTCGCGCCAGATTCTAATTTCACATCGACTTCTATTGTAGGATTACCACGTGAATCCAAAATTTGTCTAGCATGAATAGTTTTAATTAGATCTTTTTTCATACACACTCCTCATAAACGATATAGGACAACTGTCACATAGAAATAAAAATTGAATAAAAGAAACAAAAAAAATTTTCTTATATAATTTTTCCCTTCCGTTTAGTATTTTAACAACAATATTCAAAAAAAACAAATATAATATTAACTTTCGTTGCAATTTTTATAAAAATATGGTAACTTTTCTATGAGGAACAAATGATTATAAGAAAAAGCTGGTATGAATTATTAAAGGACGAAACAGAAAAATCCTATTTTAAAAACTTACAAAAATTTTTGGCAGATGAAAGAAAACGTTTTGACGTTTTCCCTACTGATGAAAATGTTTTTTCTGCACTTAATTATTTGCCTTATGACAAGGTAAAAGTGGTCATAATTGGACAGGACCCTTATCACGAACCCAACCAAGCACACGGGCTCGCTTTTTCTGTTTTAGATCCCACTCCCTTACCTCCTTCTTTAATCAATATTTACAAAGAAATAGAATCCGATTTGAACATAAAATGCTTGCAGTCAGGTGATTTGACCCGATGGGAAAAACAAGGTGTTTTGCTTCTTAACACAACCTTAACTGTTAGACGTGGACAGGCGATGAGCCATCAAGGAAAAGGTTGGGAAGAATTTACATCAAAAATTATCAGTCTTTTAGCTGAGCGAAAAGAGCCCATGGTTTTTATGTTGTGGGGCTCGCACGCAAAACAATTTATGAACATTATACCCAAAAGGCATCTGGTTTTAACCTCTGCCCATCCAAGTCCTCTGTCTGCTTACCGTGGTTTTTTTGGTTGCAAGCATTTTTCTAAATGCAACAAGTTTTTAGTCGATCACAATCTTTCACCTATAAATTGGGAATAGTAAAACAATTGCAAAATTGTTGCAAAGTTGATATTCCCCACCTTAGACACCAATCTTTTTTAAAAAAAGCCCTTGGTTTTGTCCTAGGGCTTTTAAAATTTTTCTTATTAATAATTTACTTCTATCAAGCCAAACTTTTCATCACGGCGACGATATAAGATGTTAACTTTTCCCGTTTCAGCATTTAAAAATACAAAGAATTCGTGGCCAAGTCTTTCAATAAAGTCTTTCGCATCTTCAACTGTGATTGGATCAAGATCGAAGACTTTTTTCTTGTATATGTCTGGAAGCTTTTGTTCTGGCTCTTCTGTCAAAAATTCAAAAGTTGGCAATTCTTTAACTCTGTTTTTTGATATTTTCTTGTCTTTTCTGCGCACAATTTGTCTTTCAATTTTTGGTAAAGCAAGGTCGATGTTTGAATACATATCATCGCTGGACACTTCACTGCGATAAAGCACTCCCTTATTTACAATAGTAAGCTCTAATTTTTTCTGTTTGTTTTGTTCACTGCAAAGAACTTTTGCCTTTGCATCATCTCCAAAATATTTAGACAAACGCTCTACTTTTTCTGTTATAATGTTTTTAAGTTTATTTGAAATTTTAAAATTTCTTTCTAAAAAATCAATTTTCATGCTAAACCTCCTATAATGATTTTAGCAAAAAACGAAATATTTTCAAAATGCTTTTGTTATTTTTCTGAACTAAAAGTTAAATTTTTACCGTCAAAGTCTATTATTATTTCTCCGCTATCTTTTAATTCGCCCAACAATATCTTTTCGGCTATTCGATCCTCGACTTCTTGCTGTAAAAATCTTTTTAATGGTCTTGCGCCATATTCGGAATTTGAACCTTTTTGAACAATAAAATCGAGTGCTTCTTCGGTCATCTTTAATGAAAGATTTTTCTCTTGCAATCGTTTGTTGATGTTTGCCAACAAAATTTTAGCGATCTTGATAAGTTGAGTTTGCGACAGTGATTCGAACACACAAATGACATCTATACGGTTAATAAACTCTGGCTTAAACTTATCTTTTAACGAATGCATGTAGATTTCTTTGCTTGAAAGCTCTTCTTCGTCATCACCAAATCCGAGTTTTTTGTTGTGTCTTACTTCACTCGCCCCAACGTTTGAGGTCATAATAATCACCGTGTTTTTAAAGCTAACCGTTCTGCCCTGACCGTCAGTCAATCGCCCATCGTCTAAAATTTGTAGCAAAGCGTTAAAGATGTCTGGATGAGCTTTTTCTATTTCATCAAACAAAACAACTGAATATGGTCGTCTTCTTACTGCCTCAGTTAGTTGCCCACCTTCATCATAGCCCACATATCCCGGTGGCGCGCCTATAAGTTTTGACACAGAATGTGATTCCATATACTCTGACATGTCAATTCTTATAATATTGTTTTCATCATCAAACAACGCCTCGGCTATTGCCTTTGAAAGTTCGGTCTTACCAACACCAGTAGGCCCAAGGAACAAGAAAGAACCTATCGGTCTTCTAGAGTCCTGCAAACCAACACGCGACCTTCTTATTGCTTTTGAGATCGCTTCAACAGCTTCATCTTGTCCGACAACACGTTTGTGCAAAATTTCTTCTAAATGAATCAATTTTTCTTTTTCACTCTCTGTTATTCTTGTCACTGGAATTCCTGTCCATTTTGCAACAACGGTTGCTATTTCGTTGGCACCTATCTGCCCACTCGACGAGGCCTTGCCTCCGCCTTTGGTTTGTTTCTTTTTTAATTGTTCTTCAAGTTTTATGATTTCGGATTGCAATGTTGCCGCTTTTTCATAATTTCTTTGTAAAGAAGCCTCGTCTCGAGAAGATGAGAGTTGTGCAATCTTATTTTCTAAATCCTTGACATATTGCGGTTTAACAGAAAAATTGACTTTGGCTTTACTGCAAGCCTCATCTATCAAATCGATAGCTTTGTCTGGCAAGCTTCTGTCCATTATATATCTATCTGATAAAACTGCTGCTGCTTCAATAGCCTCATCGCTTATTTTAATCTTATGAAAAGCTTCATAGGAATCTTTGAGCCCTTTTAAAATTAAAATTGTGTCTTCAACTGATGGAGGTGAAACTAAAATCGGCTGAAATCTTCTTTCAAGCGCCTTGTCTTTTTCAATAAACTTTCTGTATTCATCGGTAGTGGTAGCACCGATTGTTTGTAATTCTCCACGTGCAAGATAAGGTTTTAACATGTCAGCCGGACTTGTTTCGCCCTCCTTAGAACCCGCTTGAGCCAATGTGTGAATTTCATCTATAAAGACAATTATGTTTTTGCTTGATATTATCGTTTCTATGGCATCTTTAAGTTTTTCCTCCATACTGCCTCTATATTTTGTCCCTGCCATCAAACCGCCAATTTCTAAACTGAAAATCACTTTATCTTTAAGTAAATCTGGGACGTTGCCTGAAACTATTGCTTGTGCAAGCCCCTCCACTATTGCCGTTTTACCAACACCAGCTTCCCCTATCAGCACAGGGTTGTTTTTTGTTTTACGGCACAAAATTTCAATGACCCTTTCAATTTCACTTTCTCTGCCTATAACAGGGTCAAGCTTGTGTTCCTTAGCTTTTAATGTTATGTCGCTTCCCATATCCAACAGCTTTTGAGGTAACGAACTTTTGCTTTGCGCTTGTCCACCTTCTTGCTTAGGAGATGCTTGGCTTAAAAGAGCAGAGATCTTTTGATAAAATCTGTCGATTTCAACTCCATAATGATTCGCTAACAATTTTACAGCAACAGACCCCTCGCTAGAAAGTAATGCTAAAAGCAGATGTTCTGTTCCTAAAAAGCTATGATTGTATTCAAGAGCTATTTGTTGAGCAACTCTAAATAGATCTTTAACCCTTGGCGACAACTCGACTCTACCAGAGGTAAAAAGCACCTCTTCATCAGAATTTTCACTAAAAAGTTCGAAAAGATCTTCTTCTGTCACTCCTTCGTCAGCAAGCATCTTTGATGCAAGACAGTCTTTTACAGAAGCGATCCCATACAAGATATGTTCTGTGCCAACAACGTCACTTCCAAATCTAAGTGCGATTCTACTCGCGTTTTTTATCACCTTTTCAATGTTGTCAGAAAAATAGTTTGATCCTATGTTCATCTTTTCCCCCTTATTTCAACGAGATTTTTTACTCTCTTTGCTATATACTCACTTCGCACTTTATTTTCCTCTTTATCTTGCGAAAAAACTCGAATTTCATGTAAATTTGCCGACGCACCATGGTAATAAAGTTTTGTAAACAGATCAATATCTTTTATTTTCAAAATTTCTAATTCGTGCCCAAGCCTAACGAGGGACAACAAGTTTATCATCTCTGTTTCTTCTAAAATATAACTGTTTTCTAAAATAGCAAGCGCTCGAAAAACTTCGTCACATATCTTGTCATGATTTTCGTCAAAAAGTTGTTTTCTTAAACTTGTTTCTTCTTTATATATGTTATAGAAAAAATCACTCACACGGTCAATAATTTCCTCTTCTGTACAGGCAAACATGCCTTGATTTGAAATCTGGTAAATGCTTCCTAATGCTTTGCTTCCCTCGCCATATATGCCACGGAACGTCAAGTTGAAAGCAGAGGCTTCCCTTATAAGCTCAGAAATCCTTCCACTCCGTTCCAGCGCAGGCAAAAAAACCATCACAGAAGCACGCATGGCATTCCCAAGATTTGAAGGTGATGCAGTCAAAAATCCAAACTCTTCATCAAAAGCTATGTTGAAACTTTTACATATTTTTTCATCCATAGGCAAAAGATTGTTGAATGCCTCTTCTAAATTAAAACCCTGGCAGACTGATTGTTCTCGCAAATGGTCTTCCTCAAAAATCATAAATATTAAAGTCTCATCTTCATTTGTTGCAACTATTGAAATTTCTTTATTTTCAATCAATTCTTTGCTTATAACATGTCTTTCAAGCAACGCCTTACATCTTGACAAAGGCATTGACGCAAGAGGCATGATAGTGTAATCACCCGATGCCATAAGCAAAGCAGAAACAGAATCTGCCAAATATGAAATTTGGTTGTGTTCCAATTTTTTAGGTAAAAAACTAAACCCTGATAAATTGCGGGCAAATCTTATTCTTGAAGATATAGCAACAGAGTCGAAATTGCTCATAGCCCTCTCCTTTTTAAATCGCCACAATGTTTTTTGCCACCAAAAAGCTCTCGGACATGGCTAGTGAGTGGTTCTATCTCATGATAACAATGCTCGCAACCAACAAAACCTGTCTTTAAAATCTCTTTAAATGTTCTTCCGCAATAATCACAGCTTTCTTTCAAGCTTCCTCCTTATCTAGTCCTTTCATAGTTAAAGATATTCTCTTCTTCGCCAAATCAACACCAATAACTTTTACTTCAACCTTTTGTCCCACCTTTAAAACTTCGGACGGGTGTTTTATAAATGAGTCAGAGATTTGTGAGATATGCACAAGCCCATCTTGATGCACTCCAATGTCAACAAATGCTCCAAAATCGACAACGTTTCTGACAACACCTGAAAATTGCATACCTTCTTTTAAATCTTCCATGGTAATAACATCACTTCGAAGCACAGGTTTTGGCATATTTTCACGAATGTCTCTGCCTGGCTTTTGTATTTCACCAATAATGTCCTTTAATGTAGGGACGCCAATACCAAGTTCATTTGCCACCTTGTCTTCACCTTTCAGTTTGACAAGTGCCTCCAAACTGCTTTCTCCACTTGTAACTTCGTTTAAACTAACTCCGAAGAGTTGCAAGAGTTTTTTCGTAGTTTCGTAAGCTTCTGGGTGAACTGCAGTATTGTCCAAAATGTTTTCCCCGCCAACAATTCTTAAAAAGCCCGCGCACTGCTCATAAGCCTTAGGGCCAAGCTTTGGCACGTTTAAGAGTTGTTCTCTGGTTTTAAAACCTTTAATTTTTGCTCTGTAAAGAGTAATGTTTTTTGCTATGCTCATGTTTAACCCTGAAACATATGAAAGCAAACTTGGTGAAGCGGTGTTAAGGTCAACTCCAACGCTGTTAACGCAATCCTCAACGACTCCTGTCAAAACCTCTGTAAGCCTGTTTTGTGGCATGTCATGTTGGTATTGCCCCACGCCTATGCTTTTGACGTCGATTTTGATAAGTTCTGCAAGAGGGTCTTGCAATCTTCTAGCGATTGAAACGGCGCTACGAAGTGAAACGTCATAATCAGGAAACTCCTCCGCCCCTAGTTTTGAAGCGCTATAAACTGATGCCCCAGCCTCGCTTACAACTGCATATGAAAGCGGACGAGAAACGTGTTTTAGAAGTTCGGCAACAAATATTTCTGCTTCTTTGGAAGCGGTTCCATTGCCTATCGATATCACGTCGACTTTATATTTTTCAATCAAAGCTTTTAACTTTTCAATCGACTCCTCTGTTTTTGATTGTGGAGGAGTTGGATAAATCACCGTGGTGTCAAGCACATCGCCATTTTTATCTATAACTGCAATTTTACAACCTGTTCTATAAGCTGGGTCAAGCCCTAATATGATGTTGTTTTTAAGAGGAGATTCCATTAACAAAGGTTTTAAGTTGACTTCAAACATTTTTATGGCTTGTTCACAAGCACTGTCAGTCAAATTTGAACGCAACTCTCTTTCAAGCGCTGGAAAAAGCAAACGCTCGAAACTGTCTTGTAAAACTTCTTCTATTAATTCATCTGTTTGCGGATTGTCTTTTTTAAACACAAACCGCATCTCTTTAAGCATGATTTCAGGATTTATGACGACTGAAACTTTTAGGCATTTTTCTTTTTCGCCACGATTTATGGCAAGTATTCTATGGCTAGGCAATTTTTTTGCCTCTTGTTTAAAACCAGAATAAGTTTCATAAGTGAGTTTATTTTCACCTTCTAAAAGCGAACATTCTATAAAAGCTTTGTCAAACAACAACTCCCTAAGTGTTTTTCGCAAGGAAGCATCGTCACTTATCCTTTCCGCTAAAATATCCTTTGCTCCATTTATTGCGTCATCAACCGTCGGAACCTGTTCATTTACAAATTTTTCAGCTTCGCTTTGAATGTCTAACCCCTTAGACTGCTTTTGCAAAACGTCTGCAAGAGGTTCTAACCCCTTAGCTATTGCAATAGATGCCCTCGTTTTACGTTTTGGCTTGTAAGGTCTGTAAATATCCTCAACTTCCGTCAATGTTTTAGCGGCAGAAAGTGCTTTCGCAAGTTCTTCTGTCCATTTTCCTTGTTCAGTGATAGTGCGCTCGACTTTTGCTTTTTCTTCTTCTAAATTTCTAAGATACTTCAACCTGTCAGCAAAATTTCTTAAAACTTGGTCATCACAAGAGCCATGCATCTCTTTTCTGTAACGAGCAATAAAAGGAATAGTGTTGCCTTCATCTAAAAGGTTGATGATGTTTTCAGCAAAAACTTGTTTTAAGCCAAATTCACTTGCCAATGTTTCTGTAATATTCATATTTTTTCTCCTTGTGTTAATTTTTTTACTTCCTTTAAAGTAACTGCAAACGGATCTTCAAAAAGCGCGCAACTTGTAAGTCTTAAAAATTCTAATTCTTTATCCATGTCAATTTCTGGGAAATCATAAGTACCCAAAGATAATTTGACAGGATATTTCGCCAGCAATTTCAAATTTACAAAGGTCGCGCCCTTTTCAGCAAAAGCTCTTGGGCAAACAGTTATTTCTACATTATTTTCTCCAAGAATTTGAAGGTCGTCCTTGTCTGCATACATTCCACCCACAATTTGACATTCTCGATCTAAAAATCCCAAATCTTCCAAAACCTGAGCTGGCATTTTTCCACCAAATTTTTGACTTATTTGCCCTGTCCTTGTCAAATTTTCGTAAAGCAGAGTTGTGGTTGGTAATTTTAACAAACTTACGCGGTTTAAAGCTTCGTCATCATCAAGCAAATCTACGAACACCGAAAATTTAAAACCTGACCGCTTGAATTTTTCAAGTTTTCGCTGATCCAAGGCAAATCTGGACGGTAAAATTAAAGAGCCTTGCAATGAATATTTTTTTAGCATTTCAACAGCAAAAAAAACATCATCGCAAAAACAAGCCACTTGTTTAAAAGTTGACTTACTGATTTTCAAAAAATCTTTTTCATCTCTTGCTAAAAAAAATTTGTTGCATGATATAGATTGCATAATTTCCCCACAAAGAGTAAAATAATATAAGCGAAAACACAGGCAAGCTAAACGATGTTTTTGTTTGAAAAATATGTTTGTTAATCGCGATTTAATTATAACATCTTTAAGGAGGCAAAGCAAATAAAATGAAAGTCATTTTACACTCAGACGTCAACAATTTTTTTGCCTCCGTTGAATGTGCAACAAGGAATGATTTAGCAGACAAACCTGTCGCAGTAACCGGAAACCCTGAAAAACGAACAGGTGTAATTTTAGCTAAAAATGAAATAGCAAAAAAATATGGTGTCAAAACAGGAATGAGCATCTTTGAAGCAAAACAATATTGTCCTGATTTGGTTTGTTTGGCACCGCATTACTCGTTATACGAAGAGATTTCTCTAAAACTTCACGAACTTTATCTTGAATATACTGACCTGGTGGAACCTATGGGGTTAGATGAATGTTGGCTTGATGTGACAAGTTCTATGAAAATTTTAAATAAAACAGCATTGCAAATCGCCGATGAAATAAGACAGCGTGTCAAAAAAGATTTTGGGTTCACAGTGTCGGTTGGTGTTTCTTTCAACAAGATATATGCCAAACTCGGCTCAGATTTAAAAAAACCTGATGCTGTCACCGAAATACCCAAAACTGAATTTAAAAACATAGCTTTTCCCCTGCCATTAAGTTCAATAGTGGGAATAGGCAAAAGGCTAGAAAAAAAATTTTTACTTATGAATGTGAAGACTATCGGCGATTTTTGTGCTTTAAAAGATTCCTACATTAAACAAATTTGGGGAATAGTCGGTTTAAGATTAAAAGCCAATTTGTCAGGTAGTGAGGACGAAAAAGTAAAAAATTATTTCGAGGCAGTAGCGCCTAAAAGCATAGGAAATGGAACGACCACCATTCAAGACATATTAAAGAGAGAAGAGATTGAAAAAGTTGTAGCTTTTTTAGCAGAAAAAATATCAAAAAGGTTGATACAGTCTGGTTATCAAGCGCGAACAATTCATGTTTCATTAAAAGACAATGAATTTAAAAAATATTCAAAATCGAAGACTATCTCCTCTTGTTTTGCATCTGAAGTATTAATAAAAGAAGTCATGAGCTTGATTGATTCATTTTATGACTACTCGCATCTTATCAGAGCAATAAGAATAAGTTGTGGAAACTTAGAAAAGGTCGCAGACCATAAACAATTAAGCTTTTTTGATCAAAAAGAAGAAAGCGCGAGCACTACAATTGAAAAAATAGTAAATAAATATGGTCAAGACTCGATAGTGAGGGCTAGTGAATTTTCGAATTTTATCAACAGAAAAAATCATACAGAAGAATAATAATCGTGTTTTTTAGTAACAATTTTTCAGTAACACTTTTTCGCAACAAGGTTTAGTAACAATTTTTTAGTAAAACTTTTTAGCAACAATTATATTTTTTAGAAAAATTTTATATTTTCATACACAAAAAAAGAACGCAATTTTGCGTTCTTTTTTATCAATTCTCAATTTCTCGTTTACTTCGTATGTGCTTGTTTTTCATCTCATTGTAGTAAAAATTAATAAAAATACTTCTTGTAATCGTCATCTCTACGTTTTATTGATTTGACTGCCTTTCTTCTCAAAATTAGCCAAATAGTCAAAGCTATCAAACCCAACAGCACTACTCCACCAACAACACCGATTATTATCCACATAGTGTTGTCACCTTGTGATTCATCGTCGCCTTCTGTGGCGCTTAATGAAATGGCATAAGTTTTGTTTTCATTCGTCTTCAAGGCCGAAGTTGAAAAAGAAAATTCGTGCACAGTGAGTTCGGCATTTGTAGGGTCAGCATATGTATCGTAATCGAGCCTAGAAGATTCGGAAGAAAAAAGATTTTTTATCGATTGAATTATTTTTTCAGTGCTTAAAGTGTTTGAGTTGTTCATGAAAATTTTTATATTAACATTTTCATTTTTGTCAAGTTCAATTGAATCGGTTTGCAATGTTTGATTGTTTATTTCAACTTTTGAAATAAGATTGGAATCATAACTAATTTTAAAGGTGTAAGGGTCATATTTAAAGGTAGCTAAAAGTAAAAATGATTTGTTAAACACGGTTACGACGTCATCTTTAATTCCAAAATCAATTGTTATTGAACTGCTTGTCATAGGGTTTTCATCATTTTCAGCTAATTTCCAATGTTTGTCTGCATAATTTATATCACCGGTCTCCGAATCAGCTAAGTAATATAATTGCCAGCTGTCAAATGAATACAAACGATTGGCAACCGCATCTATTGTTAAATTTGTGCCATTTGAAACTTCCCTTTCAATGTTTGTCGTTAGCGCAGAAGAATTGCTGTATCTTATCAATCCATTTTCACCAAGATTTATTTGCCCATCGCTGACACTTCCTGCAACCAAGTAAATTGGAAAACGCACAGCTGACAATCTAAACGAATATCTCCCTTCGGTAGAGCTCGAAGCTAAAATTTCTAATTCAAAAGCGCGCTTATCATCAACAGTTTTTTCACTTAAACTTACACTGCCGTCTGTTGAAACCCACTTGCCATCTTTTTGTTCAAACGAATCAAAACCGAGTGCTACTCCATCTTTCAATATTTCTGAAACATCATAATAATCGGAATTAAGGTCGCTTTTAAACATCAAGGTAAACGTTGCATATTCGCCATATGCCACTTCTTCTTGCTCGCTCTGCCCTTGCGCTTGCAACATGCCGTTGTCGTCTATAACACTTTCGAGATAAAAATTAAAAGATTGAAAAGATTGTAAACGAACAGCTTGACCACTTGGTGTGTTTATAACCACCCACAGCGAATTAAAATCCCATGGTTCTGCACTTTGATTCCAACCAAAATTGACAGTTTGCCCCTGGGATTCAACAACTGAAAAATCGTTTACATAAAAACTTTCAGTTTTCAAAATTGTTGAATCGGCAACATTGACAACATAATCTTTGGTTTCAGCATTTGCATAAGAGTAAGAACCCATGTAGCCAAAAGCGTCATTTGACCCAGAATAAGCTGTTGAATTGATCGCACCTGCATTAAACATAGATAGAACATTTCCCACTATTGCCCCAATCCTAAACTCATAAGTTGACGATTGAACAACAGCAATGTTGGCTCCTGAAACACAATCGCTTATTGTCCCATCTTCAATTTCGCCAATCAGTCCGCCAACATAAAAACGGGAATTGACATCGTTGCCCGTAGATGTGGTGAGTTTTATGTTTCCAAAAGTCACTGTTTTTTCAATTTTAACATTATCTGCCGAACCGACCACACCGCCCAGTTTGATAGTGTAAGAATTCGAAAGGCTGGAAGAAAAATCATTGCTTGCGATAATGCTAACATTTTTTAAACTTCCGCCAACAAGTTTCCCTGCTAATGTCCCATATGTGATTTTTTTTGTAATTTGTTGCGACAAAGCGCTAGTGTTTGAAACCACCTCACAGTTTTCAATTGTCACATTGCGACCATATCCTAAAAGCATGCCAGCAAAGATTTCGGTGGCATCAAAACTGATTAAAAAATCGCCTTCAATTTGTAAATTTTTTATTAATGCGCCATCAACGTAACCAAACAAACCTTGGTATGAACCATTGATACTAGTTGCACCATCAAAAGTAATTGTGTGCCCATTTCCGTCAAAAGTCCCGCTAAAAGAATTCGTTGTCGACCCGATTGGCGACCAGCTTGATGAAATCGTAATGTCTTCATTAAGCACTAGCGTCGCAGATGAATAAGCACTAGGATCTTGAGATAACGTTTGCAATGATATTGATGAAGATGAACCATTTTGTGTCACGCTGATGACGTTTTCGGCTGTCGTCGAGGCAAACGCGACATCGCCGGAAGAAATTTTATCGCTACTAGAATTTAACGGTATAATCGCCATCAACGCAAAAAGTAAAATGCTCAACAAACCATAAAACTTTTTCATATATTAACTATGTTAAATTTAACATAATTTATTTATTTTTCCAAACAATTTTTTAATGTTAATCAATTTACTGACTTAATCTTCATACAGAAAAGACGATTTTTGTGCAAACAATTATTTAAAAATTTTATGTAAAAATTTCTTATAATAATAAAAATTTGATGTTTTTTTAATAAAAATTTGATTTTTTTTAAATATTTTTAGTATTTTTAATAAATTATTATTTTTTTATTTCCATTGACGTCTAATCTTTCTTATCAATTTTTCTTTGTCAAGTTCAATGGCTGTTTTAGTTTTTTGTTGGGCGTGTGGCGCTGGCCTTGTCATCAAATAGTATCTCAATTCATCTAAAGCATGGTCATCTTTTTTTATAGGCAAATCTTCATCACCCCAAAAATATGATTTCAACTCTTTTATCAAATTTACACAATTTTTAAATATAAAAAGATGCGCTTTCCCATCGCCGTCTTTCAAATATCTTTTCACAGTTGATATGCCAGAAAACATATCTTTGTTGACTCTGGGATTTACCAAAATATTGTTTTCATAAAACAAATCAACAACACTTTTTTGACTTGCAAGAGTCCTTTGAGAAGCGGCGCTGTCAATCAAAGCACTCAGCATACCATTGCTCGCAAAATGCCAATTTAATTTTTTTGCAATATCTAAGATTCTGCTAGCATGGTAGGCGACATCTCTTTTAGCTTCAAAATGTTCAGCAACCACATAAACATTGCCATCAAAGTCGACTGCATAGAAATGTGCCGAAAGAGGATTGTTTAAACCTGGATCAATCGATATGTTGTCATACCATTCATAAGGCAAATCAAAAGGCTCTATCACGTGAACTTTTTCATCAAATTCAGGATAGACCAATCCTCCAAAAAAACTAAATCGACCATACTTTCTGGATTCAAGTTCTTCTTCTGCCATTGTTTGTGAAAGCATTGATATCTCTTGTTGTGACAAAAAAGGATTATCCTCCCATTGCATATGTTCGCACCAAACCTCTGGCGAATTATGACTGTTTAGGTATATTTCATTATACACCCAAGTCATTCCTTTTAATGGAGTCATAGTCCCAAATATATCACCACATCTGTCTAAAACACGCATTTGGCATTCTCTATAAATGTCAAACGGAGGTTCCTCATCAAACCACACAAAATCAAGTGAAGCGCCCTGAAATTTTTCTCGACCTTGATCACAACTTTTAAATCCAATTTTGCTCGTCCCACCATAAACGTTTTTTATTATAATAAAATCTATTATCCCGTTTTCAGGCGAGCCTTCGCTACCGCTTTGCATAACGATTTTTTCTATCCATTCTTTTTTTAAATAATGTAAAATCTTTTGTTGTGCCACGTCTCTTTGAACTTGCCTTGACAAGCTGACAACCCACCCCGAAACGTTTTCCTTGTTTTTTCTATAAGGATGTATACCTCTCGCAAGATAGACAACTTCAACTGCTCCGCATTCACTTTTACCGCTTCTATTACCTCCGAAAACCCACCTATTACGTTTTATACATTTGTGAAAAGCTATTTGCTTTTTATGAACAATGTCGCCAGAATTGTAGGCTTTCAAATTTGGATTGGGCTCACGTTTTTTTATTTCTTTACAAACCAATTTTAACTTTTCTTTAATTTCTGACATCTCTCCCCCATAAAAGACAAGAATATTATTTACTTGCATGTGTGATTAATATTAAAATGTTCCCATGAAAACTATGTTATTATTTTTGTTGTCCTGTTTGATGATTTTGTCTTCACAGCCACGTTTTGTTAATTTCGCAGATGAAAGTTTTTCATATTATGCAAAAATATTAGGCAATGCTTATTTTTACCAACAACCAGATGAAAGCGCGATTATGTTTAACATACCTTCCACCTACTTTGTGTTGTTAATTGATGATGAGGGCGATTTTTACAAAGCAAAGTATTTAGACATATATGGTTATGTTAAAAAAAGTGAAGTAACTCCTATGAATGGGACGCCTACTTCACCTTATCCAAATCAAAAATTTAGAAACTATAATGATGGCGGATTAACCGTTTACTCGTTGCCATCTACTTCTGGCAATCCTCTTGGGAAACTTGCTTTTGAAGGACAGTATTTGCTTTATGGCACAATGATAGGCGAAGAGATGTTTAGCCAATCAACAAACGTTTGGTATTATTGCAAACTTGACAATGAGTCTTCATCTGTTTACGGTTACGTATTTTCTTACTACTGTGACCTTTTTGATGGGTTTATTGAAAACACCGAATATTTTCCAGAAATAACAGAAGAATTAGTTTTTACAGCTACAACATCTGAGCCACAAGGAGGTTTAAGCGACACTGTGGTGGCAATAATAATCCTTTCGGTAAGCATTCCTTGTCTATTAATACTTTACTTACTTTTAAGCCCATCAAAAAAAGGAAGCAAATTGGGAAAACGTTTTGTGCGCAAAAAAGATTATTACGAATTTAACGAAGATGATTTATAAGCAAATTTTTTCTTTACTTAACAATTTGTTGCAAACTTCGTTGTTCTTTTCAAACGAACTCTTTACATTTAATATCCAATCTTCGCCAGCGAGATAACTATCCAGCCTTTCCATAGGAAAACCAAACATGCTACAACCCGCCTCAAATGCCGCTTCCATTTCATTAATTCTTCTAAAATAAGTCCTGCGAGAAAGTGACAATGCAGACAATATTTCTTCACAAGACGCATTATCAAAATATTTCATAATCAAGATTTTAGCGCCCTTTTCATTGATTGTTGAAAGAGCCTTTTCTACCAAAAGCTTAATGTTAATCAATTTAACTTTCCTTTCCGACAAATCGATTATTTTATTTGCAAGTGCCAAAGTGTTATGTGTCAACGCGTCACTTCCCAGCATTGATGTATGTTGAAGTCCTTGCTTTTCAATGATATTGTCAATTGCATCTGCAATTCTCTCTAAATAACGATAAACCGTGAGTAAAGTTTTACCCCAAATATGTTTCTGCATAAAATTCCCCTTTATTTATAATCTTTGCAATAAAAAGCCTATTACCTAAATTTAGTCGATATTTTTATGTTTTTGTAACAAATTTATTAGTAGTAAGTTACTCCGCAAGAGAAATCTTCTTCTGCGCATAAAGAGATTTGCTTTCTCGCGTTTTACACAAAAAATTATAAATTGCTATTGATCAATAGTCAAATTTTAATGCCACAATTTTAAAAGAATTTTCGATTTTTTTACAAATTTGTCGAAAAATGACGTTGTATTGGCAATTCTGAAACGTCTTTTTGACGTCAAAACAATGCAAATAGGCGTTATATTTGTAAAAATTACAAATTTTATTTTTAACATAAAAAGAGTTGAAATTTTTTTTTAAGTGTGATAGAATATCAAAGTGAATGCCGCTGTGGCGGAATGGCAGACGCGACGGACTCAAAATCCGTTGAGGGCAACTTCATGTGGGTTCGACTCCCACCAGCGGCACCAGAAAAAAAACCGACGATAAGTCGGTTTTTTTTAATAACACATAATGGGAGTCGAACGGGCGGTTAAGAAAAGTTGCCTGTGCGCAAGTTTTCTCCGCCCCGGCGTGATAAATGAAAAAACTGCGCTTTTAATTCATTTTGAAAACAAGTTTCAAAATTTCATTTGGTGCTTGT
>CASFYE010000005.1 GCA_949298925.1 uncultured Bacillota bacterium | reverse complement strand
GTTGAATATTTAAAATTTCGCCCTCGCTGTTTTTAACATAACCCTCCACCAAAATTTGACCTTTTTGTATTATATCTCCAATCTCCACTGCCAAAGTCCCCTGAATTAATTCAATATCTCGCACTATACCATCAAATTCGGAAACTATTGGCGAGTACTCATCAACCATTTCAGGCGGTATGATTGAATTTTTGACATTTACCACAAGTGTTTGCCCAACGATAGTAACGCTTACAAAAGACAAATCTTCAAAATTATCATTAATAATTTTTTCAATATAATCACAATCTATTTTACTCTTATTTTTTGAAGGCAAATTTTCTTCCAAAAATTGTTGGACCTCTACATTTGAATCCCCCCAAACTTCAATTCTTTCAATAAATCTTAACTGAAAAACATAAAAAACACTACACAAAATTATAGCGACCAAAACACCATATGCCCCTAGCAATCTTAAAAAACTATAAGCAAGCCCGCTTGACTTTTCTTCTATAATCGTTAAATTTGCATTTAAAATTTCAGCTTTTACTTTTTTTGCAAAGCGACGCTCGACCTTAAACGAACAAAAGGTCTTGTCCTGACGTTTTATATCAAAAATACGGTATTTTTTAAAGATGTTATTAAAAAATCGCTCCTGATTTACACCTCTAATTTTAAAATGATGAAAACCTTTTATCATATTGCCTCAACTCTTTTTATTTGGCCTACGATTTTTATTGTTGTTTCACTTAATTCTGCTAAAGACATCTCTTCTCCCTCAACAGTAATAATACCTCCCTTATATTTAAAGGCTATCAGTGACTGCGAAAGTTTACAAATACCCGTATGCCCCTCGACATACAAAATTTTGCCAGACATATTGACAATATTATATTTGTCCACAAACTTTTCATTTTTGGCAATTTTTTTTAATTCAGAAAAAAAATTAAACACGATTTTCTCCTGTTATATACTATTTAAAACATATGATTATTAGAATAGCAAGCGAAAAAAAATAAAAAATAAAAGCAGTCTACTTGACTGCTAAAATTTGTCTTCTTCATCCAATTTTGAATCTAAAACATTTGCAAATATTATTGCTTTCATTTCAGGAGAAAGCTGATTTATTTGATCTTTTATCTTAACCTTTGGCAACGTCGCGCTATTTGAAAATTTTGGAGATGTGGTGGGCATTTCTCTTCGAAACCTTGAAGGCATACGCCTATTAAATTGTGGCATAGCTGTGTAAAAGTCAGGACGCGATTCAAATGTTGAAGACGGCTCGTAAACCTCTCCTTCTATGGCTTTTGCATCATTTAAAACTTGTGGAGTAAGCTTTTCTTCAAAACTGACCTTATCCTCTTCCTTGATTTCTTTTTCAACAGGTTTAACAGGTTCTTGCTTTTTTGCAATTCTTGCCTGCTTTCTTTTTTGTCGAGCATCTTTTGAAAGCCATTTTAAATTAACTGCTGATTTGATTTTTTGTTTAATAAGACTTTTTTTGGACCAAAGATATGCAAAAAGACAAATTATTACTGCACCAATTATGATAAGCACAATCCAAATCCATATTGGCAACATTTTTAAACCTCCCCATCAGCACCATCTTGTTCAATTCCTGCAATTGATGAGCGCATTGCGGTGTCCGCTTGAAGATTTTTCAGTTTGTAGTAGTCTAAAACGCCAAATTTGCCAGCCGCGATTGCACTAGCAATTGCTTTTGGTATTTCTGCTTCTGCAGCAAGAACTGCAGCTTTCATTTCTTGAGTTTTGGCTTTATAACGTTGTTCCTCTGCCACCATGGCGGCTCTTGTTTTTTCAGCAATGGCATTTGCTATTTGACGGTCTTTTTCTGCCTCATCCATCTCTAGCTTTGCGCCTAAGTTTTTGCCAATATCAATGTCTGCAACGTCAACCGAGATAATATCAAATGCTGTTCCATCGTCGAGGCCTTTTCTCATAATCACATCTCCGATCGCAGAAGGATTTTCCAAAAGCTCGTTATAACTTTCTGCTGCGCCAATGCAACTCACAACTCCTTTACCGACTCTAGCGATAATAGTGTCTTCACCTGCTCCTCCAACGAGTTCTCTTATATCAGTTTTTACTGTTACATTCACATTGATTATCACTTCAATACCGTCTTGCGCGATGGCAGCGATGTTTTTAACTTCAATAATTTTAGGATTAACGCAGGTTTCAATCGCCTCAACAACATCACTGCCTGCAAGATCAATCGCTTTGGCAAGTTCAACAGTCAAATCAATACCAGCGGAGTGCGCAGCGATAAGCGCCTTAATAATGTTTTCAACCTTTCCTCCAGCCATATAATGTGTTTCTAAGTCAACTACGTCAATAACAATTCCACCCTTTCTAGCCATAATGTAAGAATTGATAATTTGACGATAATCAACTTTTCTTAATTTCATACCGACAAGCCTTGCCATAGAAACATGTGCCCCTGAAACAAGAGCCACAAACCAAGTTTTAATAGGCACTAATATAAACATAACAACAAGTGCGGCTGCTAAAATGCAACTCAGCACAATGAGTGCGATTATTCCTCCGTCAATAGCACAAAACAAACTAAACATCACTTTCCTCCTTTGTCTTTACTAAAATGGTGTTGTCTTTTATTTCTACAACAACGATGCGGTCCCCTTCAGCTATGTTTTCGCCAATAGATCTAACCGGATAAACTTTTCCATCAATAACAGCTCTGCCAGACGGCTTGCAAAGAGAAGTGACCTTCCCTGTTTTGCCAACAAGGGTGCTTAAGTTTTCAGAATTTTTATAATCTTCAGGAAGAGCTGATTTGGTTTCTACGAAAGGTGTTTTCTTAAACCCACCTTTGCCCAACCATAAAGAAAATGTAATAAATATAATAAAGAACAATAGTAAAATTAAAAATATCATTAAAAACACATCGAACAAGGATTTAGTAAAGATTGCTTCACAAACAACAGCGGCTACACCACATGCAATACCTGAAATCCCCCAGATCCCAAAGCCTGGGATGACGGCCTCTATTATAAGCAAAACAATACACAAAACAAGTAAAATAATGACCGCATAATGCATTTGAGTAAAAAATTCTACAAATTTCACCATTCTTCTCCTTTGCTCACATTATATCATGCTTTTAACCGATTGTAAATACCCTTTTTAAAAAATGTTCAATAAAAACGGTAACATGTCAAGTTAAAAAGTTTTTTCATTTTTAAATTAAATATCTTTTTAGAAATAAGCAAATAAGCACGATTTCAATAAACAATTTGAAATCAAATTTTAGAAACACACTTTTATAATTAAAAAGTTTATTAGATTAACATTGGAATATTAAATATCGTAATACTAAAAGATGTTTGAAGAATAAGTTTATTAAAATTTTAATATAAAACGAAATCCAATCTTACAAAACTTGCTCTTTATCAAAAATAAATGAAGAAAAGTTTACTAAAATTAGTTAAACCAGTAAAGGTAAAATACAAATTATATTTAAAATATATAAAATTAAAATGTAAATAAATTAAAATATATAAAAAAAAGTATGTCTTTAAAACATACCAAAAATTAAAGTGATTAAAAATTTTTTCAAATTAAAAAGCATTTTTTATATAATT
>CASFYE010000004.1 GCA_949298925.1 uncultured Bacillota bacterium | reverse complement strand
TTCTGTTTTGATAGCTTGTATGTAATAGTGGACTTCCAAATTTTTTTAAAAAATGTTTATAAACAAAATTTACATTTGGATTTTTATAAGAAAATCTAATTTGACTTTTATTGTCTAGTTCGTAAAGTGCTTTGCTACGCTTTTCTCTAACCTCTTCATGTGAAAGTCTAACATTTATTGGTTGACCTCCGCCTGCCATACAACCACCAAGACAAGCCATAACCTCAACGATGTCATACCTTTTGCCTTTTTGCATCTCATCAAACATTTTCCTCGCATTTATTGTCCCAGACACTGAAACAACAGAAAGTTTTTTGCCTGCAAAATCTATTTCAGCTTCAACAAAGCCATCGAGATTTCGGACAGTTTTAAATTCAAGATTTTCCAAATCCTTACCGGTATGTAAAAAATAAGCAGTGCGTAAAAGCGCTTCGGTTACTCCGCCAGAAGAACCAAATATGACCCCTGCTCCGCTTCCCGTGTTCATAAAACTGTCATAGTTTGATTTTTCGACTTTAAAATAATCCAAATTCCTCGATTTGATCCACTCGGCAAGTTCGCGCACAGGAATAACAAAATCGACATCATCAAATTTTTTAATTTCATCTTTTTTTGCCGTGCAAGGTGTTATTGCAACACTAACTATATCTTGCGGTTTTTTTCCTATGATTTTTGAAAAATAATTTTTAATCAAACTGCCTTGAATTGAAATGGGACTCCTTGTAGAAGACAAGTGTTTTATCTTTTCTGGATAAAATATTTCAACAAATTTGACCCAAGCTGGGCAACAACTCGTCATGATAGGAAGGTTTTCATCTTGTTTTAGTCTTTCCAAAAACTCATGCGCCTCTTCCATAACAGTCATATCAGCCCCAAACGTTGTGTCAAAAACATAATCGGCGCCCAATTTACGAAGCAGGCCGACAAGTTTTTCCGTGCAAATTTCTCCCGCTTCGCCACCAAATTCTTCCGATAAAGAAACACGAACCGATGGCGACGTTTGAAAGATCACAACTTTTTCTTTTTTGTCTATAATATCCTGCAACTTTTTATAATCTTTCTTTATATTTAGCGCTTTCTTAGGACAATTAAGAGTGCATTGCCCACAATCTATGCAAACCGATTTACATTTAATTTTTTGTAAATCATAGTATCCATAAACGCCTTGTTTAAATCTGCAAACGGACTTACAATTGCCACAGGCCACACATTTGGCAGGATCTCTCGATATTGCCACATTGTCATCGTCAATTTCCACATAGACCGTTTCTTCCCTTGGAACATTTTTTACTTCGCTAAAAAATTCAGCCCCTATTCCACAAGTTGGACAAACAAAATCTTCTGGCAACCTTTCGCCCTCAAACACATAACCACAAACAGCGCAAACATATTTTGCCATAAGCTTTTACCCTCCAAAGATAGATAAATTATAACAAAATTTTAGTTTATTTGCACACTTTTTCAAAATAATTTAGAAAGAAATTATTATTTTTTAACACCACCGCGTCATCTGGTCTTATTTTTTTTGCCATTTCATGAAAATGAAAGGATTTTTGCACATCTCTTTTTAAAAAATAAACATAACAAAGTTGTAAACATGGCAAAAAGTCATGCATGTCGCGCTCTATAAATGCGCCATTATCTACAATATAATTGTTTTCATATGCTTGCAAATACCAATATTCAGCCTCATCTAACCTGTTAAGCGACAAAAAACAATTTCCAAGTCGGTAGCTCACTTCACTACGTGGAGAGCTGTATTCAAACGAACTCAACAAACTTTTAATTTCTTCCTTTTTGTCTTTAAGCGCATTGTAACATGAGCTTTGATCGATGCATGCTTGAATTTTGTTTTCAACCCAGCCATCTTCTCTTTTTAAAAAATTTTTAAATTCACGAATCGCTTGTTTAAATTTTCCATTAAACATGAGCTCGCGTGCATAATAAAATTGTGCTCGTGGAGAAAAAATATGCCCATTTCTTTTCAATTTTTGATAAATTTTTAAATTTCTCCCAGCTTTTGTAGGCTTTTCTTTTTTGTGGTATATTTTTATGTCTATTTTTTGGACATCTCCCTCCAAACAAATAACCTCATGAACAGGATCGGTCCAGCGAAAATTTTTACTTCGTTTAAAAAGCCTTTCTCTCATATATTTGTAAATAGGCGTCATATCTTTTTCATAAGTCAAGACGTATTCAAACATATATATGTCTGCACGCATATCGCTACTTTTTAATTTGTTTATTTTTGCAATATCATCATCTAAAATATAGTCATCTGCGTCAAGCCACATGATATAATCACAGGTGGCAAAAGAGAAAGAAAAATTTCGTGCTTTGCTAAAATCATCAACCCAATCAAAACTATAAACTTTTGATGTAAAAGATTTTGCAATCTCCGCACTTCTGTCCTTTGAACCCGTGTCAACAACGATTATTTCATCGGCAAATTTTACAACCTGCTTTAATATTCTTTCAAGCACGAGCTCTTCATCTTTAACAATCATGCAAACAGAAATTGTCATTTCCCCTCCAAAAAATCTTTTACTAACAAACTAGTAAAATCACATAATTATGCTATTCGCAAAACAAAAATATTGTTAATAAATAATTAATTAATTTAAAAATTATTATTTTTAATTGT
>CASFYE010000003.1 GCA_949298925.1 uncultured Bacillota bacterium | reverse complement strand
TTTCGGTCTATATAAGCATATTTTCCGTCATCTAATTTCACGCACGCAAAACCTTCGTGATAGGAATCGGCGTCTATATATCTACCGCTTTGCAATTTACCATTTCGGTCTATATAAGCATATTTCCCGTCATCTAACTCTACAAGAGCAAAACCTTCGCTATAGCTATCTGCCCATTTATATCTTCCATTTTGCAATTTCCCATTTCGGTCTATATATGCATATTTTCCGTCATCTAATTTCACGCACGCAAAACCTTCGTGAAATTCAAAAATTCTTTTTATTTCCGTCATATTTACCGTCCTTTTTTGCTTATTATATCAGCTATCAGGTCACTTGTCAATACCCAAATTAAAAAAATAGCATTTGTATAGTAGAATCGGTTCTGGAAAAAGGGAATATAGAGATTTGTTTTGCAAAAAGGGGAGGGTGATTATTGCATTATCGAACAAAAAAAGATAATGTAAATTGACAAGCTACATTATCTTTTTTAATTTTGCTAATTCGAAATTTATCTAAACATGTTTCACTTTTTGTTTTGTAAAACAAACATTGCTGTTGTCAAAAAGTATTTAACGATTTTTGGCATATCGTATTAAACTGTTTCAAACTTTTTGGAGTCCATTATTGCCTAATGTTTTAATGTTTACAAATTTCATGTCACAAAATTGCTGTCTTCGTTCTTCTACCTTTCTAGTTTTGATTTTGATTTCTTATTTGTGTTATTCTCTTTATTTTTTGCTTTGTCTTTTTTTGCATTAACAATTTCCATAATTTCATTTACGAACACAGCTCGCTTCTGTAATTCTTTTTCGCTTTCAGCAAGATTTTCCGAATTAAAGTGAACTGTATCTGTGTAGACAGACAGTGTTTCTTCCAAAGTTTTATTTATTTTTTTCATAAAATCTTTGTCGTCAAATAGTTGCGGTGGGATAAGTTTATAATCTCGGGGCGCTTTTGAAATGCGTTCTATCCATTCTTTTTTAGATAAACATAAATTACCGTCATGATCAATAAAACATGTTGTCCCATCGTCTAATTTTACTAAGGCAAAACCTTCGTGAAAGTCTCCCGCATCTTTGTAATTTTCTTTTTGCAACCTACCATTTTTGTCAACGAATGCTTCTTTCTCATTATTTAACTTTACTTGAGCAAAGCCTTCAATAAATTCATTATTTGTTTCTTTGTCTTTCATATTTCTCTCCTTTTTTTTATTGTATCAGTAATTTTATTATTTGTCAACATAAAATTCAAAAAAAATGGCTTTTAGTATAGCAAAATCAGTTTTGCACAAAGGGGAAAGAAAAAATATGTTTTACAAAAATGGGGTGAGGATAATATTTTTGCTTCTACAAATTAAAAATTTATCTAAACGTGTTTCACTTTTTGTTTTGTAAAACAAACATTATTGTGCTAAGAAAGTCTTTAATAATTTTTGCAATTTTACTTTGATTGCATAAAGTTATTTCAAATTAGTATTATTCTGCTATTGTTTTAACTTTTTCAAAAAATTACTTGCAAAGCTGACGATGATGTGTTATAATCACACTAGTCGATAAATCCTTGCTTTTCTTGTTTGTGTAAGAAAAGCCAATATTGTCCAAAAGGAGGAAAAAATGATGTCAAGATATGAACTTTTATATATCATTTCTGCAGACGCTACTGAGGAAAAGAGAGAAGAGCTTATTTCAAAGTTTCGTGCTTACGTCGAAAATAAGGGCGGGAAAGTTGAAGGCGTCGAAAAATGGGGAATGAGAAAACTTGCATATCCAATCAATTTTAAAAATGAAGGTTTTTACGTTTTAATGAAAATGGAAATGCCTAATTTGGAAGTTGATGCAATGGGCAAGTTGTTAAACATCACAGACGGAATTATACGTCATCAATTTGCTAGAATTTAACATAAGAAGCGAGGCCGTTAAAGGCTGATAGGAGAAAATATGAACAAAGTTATTTTAATAGGAAATCTTTCCAGAGACCCAGAACTTGCTACAACCAACGGAGGCGTTTCAGTTTGCCGTTTTACAATAGCAGTTCAAAGAAGGTTTCAAAATGCCGAAGGCGAAAGAGATGCTGATTTTATTAACATAGTTGTTTGGAGAGGTCAAGCAGAAAATTGCCATAGATTTTTGAAGAAAGGATCAAAATGTGCTGTTGTTGGTAGAATTCAAACATCTTCGTATGAGGCACAAGATGGTTCAAAAAGATATGTGACGGAAGTCATAGCTGATGAAGTTGAATTCGTAGGGACGAGGCCAAGAGATGAAGAAGGCGCTGTGCCTTTTAGTAAGGAATCACAACAGCCTTCATCACAAAAGCAAGTTGCTGAACTTGAGCCTATTGATGACGATTCACTTCCATTTTAATAGGAGGAAATATGAGCGAAGTAAAAGTTGAAGAAAAACAAACAAAGAAATTCCGTAAGCCTTCAAAGAAAAAAGTTTGTGCTTTTTGTGTTGCTGGTGAAAAGGAAATCGATTATAAAGATGTTGCAAAATTAAAAAAATTCATCACCGAAAAGGGAAAAATCTTGCCTAGAAGACAAACAGGAGTTTGTTCTTATCATCAAAGAAAGTTGGCTCTTGCAATAAAGAGAGCAAGAAACGTGGCATTGCTTCCATACGTTGGTGATTAAGGAGGAAGACATGAAAGAAAATTTGCATCCAGATTATCATGAGGTTACAGTGGTTTGCGCTTGTGGGAACACGTTCAAAACGCACTCTACTGTTAAAGGCAATACTTTGAATATTGATATTTGCAACAAATGCCACCCATTCTTTACCGGCAAGAAAAAGGCAGTGGACGTAAGTGGAAACGTTGACAAATTCAAGAAAAAATATAACCTCGATTAAGATATGAGCTACGGCTCATATTTTTTTAAAATCATATAAGTATGATTTTTGAATAAATTGGAAATTATTCAAATGTGAAATGCTTATTCTTTCCTGCGGTCACAGGGGTTCGCTGTCAAAACAAAGCAAGGTATGCTGTCGCCTCAGTTGACAATCGCGGTGCCAAAAGGCTTAAAACAGGAAAATTAAAAAATAAAGTTGTGTTTTGGAATATACCGTTAATCAGGGGTATAACTTATTTTTTTTGTGGAACTATTGCGACAATAAAAGCTGGATTAGATGCATTGGCTTTGAGTGGGACAAACATTGAAAAAGGCGTAAGTGACAAGGTGGCTGACAAATTAAATGTCAAAAAAGAAGTTGTCGCCATGACTTTTTTACTTGTAATAAGTTTGGCTATAAGTCTGTTTTTGTTTGGCTTTATTCCTGCGAAGCTGTCGTTTGTGTTTATAGGCATGAGCATGAATTTTGTGCTTAGAAATTTTATTATTGCGCTAACAAAAGTCGCTATATTTTTCATAATTCTTTTAATTTTTAGATTTTTACCACCTATGCAAGATTTGTATAAGTTTAATGGTGCAACCAATCAAGTGCTTTTAAGAGACGGCGAGATGAAAAATGTGAGTAAAAAAGATTATTATTCGCCATTAAATATTCTTAATGTCATAGTATTCGCTTTAGTTTTGGCAATTTTTGTGATAACATTTATTGGGATAAGTTTAGCGCCATATTGGAAAATCTTAATTAATTTAGCTATATTTCTTTTATGCTGTGGACTAAGTTTTGAGCTATGCATACTTTTTCAAAAAACATACGTTTTAAGAATGATAGCATTATTTACAAATTTTTTTGTTTGTGCTAAGCCTAGCATAACTCACGACGAGGTCGCTCGCGTCGCTTATTCGGAAATGAAAAGTATAGGCCAAGAGGATGAAATGACAAACAAGTCACAAATAGCAAAATCCACTGTGCTTGCTGAAATGCAAACAGAATTGGAAAAAGTGGGTAAATATGACAAAGCTGATGTTGAATGGATCATGGCAACTATTTTAAATTGCTCCCGCGAGGAGGCAAAGCTTGTAAATAGTTTTGATCAAAAAACATATAAAGAGATAATGCGAGCCACGACGGCGCGTGCGTCCGGGAAACCTTTATCTGCAATATTTGGTTTTGTCGAATTTTATGGATTAAAGTTTAACATAAACAAAAAGGTTTTGTCGCCTAGAATGGAAACCGAAATTTTAGTAGAAGAAGTACTTAAAGAGGTAGGCGACAAAAAGAATTTACAGGTGTTGGATTTATGCACAGGTAGTGGAGCTATAGCGATAGTTATAGCAAAAAAATCAAAGTCTTTGGTGAGTGCAACAGACATCAGCAAAATGGCTCTCGATGTTGCAAGAGAGAATGCTAAAATTAACAACGTAAAAATAAATTTTTTGCAATCTAACATGTTTGAAAACTTGAAAAAAAGAGCTAGATTTGATATAATAGTGTCAAATCCACCATATATTAGGACTCTTGATATTGAGGGGCTCGATGAAGAGGTAAAAAATTATGACCCCAAACTCGCTTTAGATGGAGGAGTTGACGGGCTAAAATTTTATCGTGTTATTGCACAAAACGCACCTTTGCACTTAAAAAAAAGTGGCAAGCTCTTTTTAGAAATAGGCAAGGGGCAATATTCAGCAGTTGAAAAAATATTGATTGAAAATGGATTTACTAACATTTCATACAGAAAAGATTATTCAAAAATTATAAGGGTAGTGATAGCAGAATATGACAAACGCAGAAGAAATACTTAATAAGACGTTAAAAATCAGAGAAAGAAGTGAGGAACTCGCAAAAAAGATCTCTGATCCCTCTGTTATTGCAGATAACAGGTCGTGGCAAAAATTGGCGAAGGAACATGCTTCACTTGAAGAACTAGCGAACGCATCCTATAAACTTGAAAATCTAATTTCACAAAAAAGGGACTGCGAAAGTGAAATTAAAAAAGAAAATGATGCAGAACTTAAAAAACTTTTTGAAGATGAGAAATCCGATCTTGAACAAAAAATCGAATCTCTCTGTGAAGAGATAAAGATTATGCTTCTTCCAAAAGATGAAAACGATGAAAAAAATATTATTATGGAAATACGTGGCGCTGCTGGTGGTGAGGAGTCCTCGCTTTTTGCGACCGAACTTTTAAGAATGTATTCATATTACGCTGATTTACATCATTGGAAAGTTGAGATAATGGATATTAATGAAACAGAACTCGGTGGGATAAAGGAAGTAACATTTGTTGTAAAGGGCAAAGGTGCTTACAGCAGACTAAAATATGAAGCCGGCGTTCACCGTGTTCAACGTGTGCCGGAGACGGAATCTCAGGGCAGGGTTCATACATCCACTGTAACTGTTGCGGTATTGCCTGAAATGGACAATGTCGATTTTGACATTTTGGACAGTGATTTAAAGATTGATACATATCGCGCGAGTGGTGCTGGCGGACAGCATATAAACAAAACCGACTCTGCGATAAGAATAACACATTTGCCAACAGGAATTGTTGTGGCTTGTCAAGATGAACGTAGCCAAATTAAAAATCGTGAAAAAGCGATGAGAATATTGCAAAGCAAAATACACGACCTCTATCAATCTCAACTTGAAAATGAGCAAAAAGCTAATAGAAAATCGCAGGTTGGCACAGGGGACAGAAGCGAACGCGTTAGGACTTATAATTATCCGCAAGGCAGAGTTACAGATCATAGGGTTAACGTTTCATCATATGATTTAGAGGGCGTTTTAAATGGCAACATAGACGAATTTATAGACGCATTGATAATAAAAGACAGAACTGAAAAGTTGGAACAGAGCGATGTTTAATAAAAGAAAATAAAAAAATTAAAAAATATTAAATAAAATTAAAAAATATTAAAAAAAGTTAAAAAAAGTTAAAAAAAATTAAAAAAAGTTAAAAAAATAAAAAATAAAAATAAATAATAAATA
>CASFYE010000002.1 GCA_949298925.1 uncultured Bacillota bacterium | reverse complement strand
TTAATATTATAGTCAGCGCTGACTTGTAATCAGTCTTAAACAAAAAAAGACCTCGAAAGGTCATTTTTATGGAGCTGGCGATAGGAATCGAACCTACAACCTGCTGATTACAAGTCAGCTGCTCTACCGTTGAGCCACGCCAGCATTTTTGCGAATTAAGTGCCAAAAGAGAAGGGGAATTTGTTGACGCTTATTCGCTTTGGTGCCCTAAGGTGGAATCGAACCACCGACACAAGGATTTTCAGTCCTTTGCTCTACCGACTGAGCTATCAGGGCATATCTTTAAAATCTTTTTCGATTCCACCTTATTTTGTGGTGGTGTGGAATCGAACCACCGACACGGCTTCGAAAATCGTGCTTGTGCTCGCTTTGCTAATCGCAAAGGCTCGGTTAACGCACGTTTTCTCCGCTTCCCAAAATGCAAAGCATTTTGAGACCCCTTTGACTCAGTCCTTTGCTCTACCGACTGAGCTATCAGGGGTGTTAGAGGCTTGTCGCATCTAATAAATTGCAAAATTAACAGTCAATATGCAGTGCTTTTTATTTGCTGTTTTTCCCTTTTTTATAATCAAATAAAAAGGGGAAATACGACAAACCAACTTGGCGACTCGGATGGGACTTGAACCCACGACCTCTAGCGTGACAGGCTAGCGTTCTAACCAACTGAACTACCGAGCCATAAGAGGTTGATTTGTCGTTCGCTTGCGCGATGGTGGGAAGGGATGGATTCGAACCATCGAAGACGTAGTCGACGGATTTACAGTCCGTTGCATTTGGCCGCTCTGCAACCTTCCCATGCTTGCGTTCAGCCACTTTTGTTGATGAGCAGTCTTGCTCTGGTGGGCCTTCAGGGACTTGAACCCCGGACCGACCGGTTATGAGCCGGTTGCTCTAACCAACTGAGCTAAAGGCCCAAGAAAAACTTGGATTTTTGTTTTATTTCTGCCGGTCGGTCCGGGGACGCGACTCGGTTATATCACAACAATTCTAACAAATGTTGTGATGCGGTTTGCACAAAAATGTAATTGCAAGCAAACATTTTTGTTTTAACCTAAGAGCTCGTCATTTTGATGTTTTCATATAAAAAACAGTCAAAAACAACAAGAAAGCAACTCTCTTCATAAATGAAGATGGTCGGGGTGGAGAGGCTCGAACTCCCGACCCCATGGTCCCAAACCACGTGCGCTACCAACTGCGCTACACCCCGACGCTTTTAGGTTGCGAAATCATTTTACACTAATTGAAAAGCTATGTCAAGAAAATTAAAACAATTTTTGTAATATTTTATAAATTTATGTTTGTGTAATCTATTTTATAGTCAAATTTATATTTTAACAAAATGGCTATATCTTATAATATAGTTAATATTAATTATTTGTGAAAGTCTGTTATTAAGTCTTTTGGTCGGCGTGGCGGGATTTGAACCCACGGCCTCATGGTCCCGAACCATGCGCGCTACCAACTGCGCTACACGCCGATATGTTTGCTAATCAGCAAACACGTTTTTGTCAGCATAATTTTTAATGAAATTAATTTTATTTTTCATTTGTTGCAAAGAAACGGGGTGAAAGTCAAAATATGTTGTTGCTACATTAAATCCTGATTTGCTTACGGGCTTTAACAAATGGACATGACCAAACAAGTTTATCATTTCTTTGTTGCAGTCGACAGGTTTGTGTGTTAAATAGATTTCGCAATCATCTATGTTGATTTTTAAATTATTTTCTATCACGTCATAAAATCCCATAGATATAAGTTTTTCTTTAAACTGCTTAAAACTTAACTTTTGCTTTTTCATATCTGCTATTTCATAATTTCCCAATATCAATATGACTTTGCCTTTTAATTTTTTAATATAACTATATTCTCCAAAGTCACCAAGATGATAAACAATGTCGTCCTTTGAAACGTCACTGTTCCATCTTTTGACAAGTTCGTAATTCATTTGCTCAACATTTTCAAAAGGAACTAATTTTAATTTTATCACGCGTTCAGAGGAAAAGTGAGTGTCAGATGTGAAAAAAATGTTTCTTTTGGAGGTTGTTTCCACAGAAGTTATTGAGCTTATAAAATCTTTCCAGACATCATAATTTGCTTGCTTTTGTAAATCAAAAATATAGTTGACAGTTTTTTCATTTTCAATATGTTTTTGCTCTTTTAAAAGTTCATTAATGGATATTTTTGTGGTGCAAAACCATTTTTTGTTAATCAAATAAGCGACGGGACCTATGTCATAAATTGTGTGTATACCACGGTTTTGTATTTTGAAGACAGAATTATTTAGCTTTTTAAATAGGTATCTTCCAAGTTTGTTTTGGCACAGATGATTTTTGGCTTCATAAATGCTTGTTACAAACTGTTTAGCTACCGTGCTTGGAAATATAGTTAAATCGTCAACGTTTTTTGCGACGACCTCAAATGCTTTTTTATCTTTTATATAATTGAAATCGGTAAATTTTTTGTGCAAAAGATTTTGAGTCCCCAAAAAGATAATTTTTAAATTTCTAGCAATTTCCGGTTTTATTAAAAGAGCTATGGCGACATTTGTGAGAGTTCCTAAACAAAGGATTGTTATTTTTTCTTTGCTTGCTATTTTAATTATTTCATTTGTCGCTTCGCTTGATGAGCGGTAGTTGTTTGATAGATAATCAATGCTACCACTTTTCACAATGTCAGTATTCTTTAGCCCGATTGTTCGCATTAATCTTGTTGCTTCATATTTAGAATCAATTGAGTTGTCACGAATTGAATTTCTGCAATAAGAAGCTGAAAATGGTGAGATTGAGATCAGTTTTACATCGAATAAATCTCTGCGTGAAAGCACATAGGCAAGGGCAAAAACATCGTCAACCTCGTTTGAAACATCACTATCAATAATTAATTTTATTTTTTTATTCATACAAAAATATTAACAGTTCGTCATTTTTTTGTCAAATATATAATTAAATATGTTGGAGAAAATATATAAATATGTTAGACTAACTTGACCGTGGAGGTAAAAATGATCAAACTTATTGTGGACTCGACAGCTTATATACCAAAAGATTTTGTTGAAAAAAATGATATTACAGTTATACCATTGCACGTTCTTTATATGGAAAAAGAATTTGAAGAGGGATTGCCAGGCAGTTACGATGAATTTTTTGAAAGTTTTACTAAAACAAAATTGTTTCCAAAAACATCACAACCATCTCCTGAATCTTTTATAAATGCTTACAACAAAGTGATAGATGATGGCAATGAAGCTATTGTTTTCACGATTTCGGCATCATTGTCAGGCACATATTCCGTGGCAAATTTGGCTAAAGATTCCTGCAAAGATCCTGAGAAAATCACCGTCATAGATTCTATGAGTACCGGACAAAACATCTGGGGCTATTGTATGGAAGTTTTAGAAAAAGCTGACGAAGGTTGGAGTAGAGAACAGATTGTTAAGTATATATCCGCTTTACAAGTAAACAGTCAGATATGCTTTGTTCCGGACAGCTTGGAATATTTAAAAAAAGGCGGAAGAATTGGAAGAGTTAGCGCTACAATAGGTTCTTTACTTCAAATCAAACCGGTTTTAACATTTAAGCAAGGAACACTTTTGTGCGCAAAAAAGATTTTCGGTATGGGTAAGGCCATTTCAGACTTGATTGCTATGATTCCTGAAAAAACTAAAAGACTTTTTGCGATTCATATCGCAAACACAAAGTTTTTTGATGTGCTTTTGGAAAAGATGAAAACGGCTTTCCCAAAGACAAAAATTTACGAAGGTGAACTAGGACCAGTTGTGGCGGCACACATAGGACCTGCTGTTGGTGTTTGTTATATATGTTAAAAAAAAATGCTTTGATTACAGGTGCTTCGGGCGACATAGGGAAGAGTATAGCTTTTGCTTTGGCAAGTGAAGGCTATGACCTTTTTTTATGTGGAAATAAAAACAAAATCGATGTAAGTAAAATAACTGCAAATGTTGAACAGCTATATTTTGATCAATCACAACCTAAAAAAGTGAAAGAAGTATTTGAAAACTTGCGAAAGAAAAATGTTAAGTTTGACCTTGTCGTGTGCAATGCAGGAATCGCGGAAGATGAAAAAATGTTGATCGACAAAGAAGACGACGAAATCGATTTGATTTTAAAGACAAATCTTAACGGGACCATTTATTGTAACAAATATGCTATCCCTCTTTTAAAGCGGGGGTCAAGCATAATAAACATAGCATCGTTTTTAGGGATTTATGGCGGGAGTTGTGAAGCCACGTACTCTGCTTCAAAAGCTGGTGTTATTGGGTTTACCAAGGCACTTGCCAAAGAGATTGCTCCGCTTGGAATAAGAGTAAATTGCATAAGCCCGGGTTTTATTGACACAAAAATGAATGCCTGCTTTAATGAAAAAGAAAAATTAAACATAATTGAAGAAACTCCATTGAAAAAGATGGGCACTTGTGATGACGTGGCAAAAGCAGTTGTGTTTTTGGCAAATAGTGATTTTGTCACAGGAGAAAACTTGATAATAAGTGGTGGTTTGATTATTTAACAATTAAAAATTTGGATATTGCAAAACAAGCTTTTTTTCTACAAAAAGGCTTGTTTTTTTTACATCTATTTAATTTATACTTGTTCACGTAGGAGGGCGATATGAAGGTTAAATCAAGAATTTATAACGGCACGCTCTATTTGCTTTTATGTGGTGAACTTGACGAACATTCTTCATCTTTTACTCGCGAAGAGATGGACAAAGCATTTGGCAGTGGCGTATTCAAACAAATCATAATCGATTTGTCAGAACTGGATTTTATGGATTCCACAGGAATAGGCGTTTTAATTGGAAGGTATAAAAAGATGAAAGATAGAAAAATACCAATTTATATTTGCAATCCTTCATCTCATGCAGAAAGAATATTTAAAATGACAGGGCTCTATGATTTAATGCCCAAAATAATTTAGGAGGTTGATTGTGAAACAAGACAATTTTATGGAGATTGAATTTAAAGCAGATTCTGTTAATGAAAGTTTTGCAAGAGTGTGCGTTGCAAGTTTTTGTCTGCCTCTAAATCCTTCGCTCGAAGAGATAAGTGACATTAAAACTGCAGTGTCGGAAGCAGTTACAAATGCCATCGTTCATGCTTATCCTAAGGGTGAGGGTGTGGTCAAAATGAGAGTAGAATTAGACAAGAATGAAGTGACTATAACTGTTTCAGACAATGGTGTTGGAATAAAAGATTTTAAAAAAGCCAGAGAACCTTTTTATACGACCAAGCCTGATGAGGAGAGAAGCGGTATGGGTTTTTCTGTTATGGAAACTTTTATGGACGATGTCCAGCTTTATAAAAACGGTGACAAAGGTTTGCGTGTTGTGATGAAAAAGGTGTGCAACAGCTTGTCCTTGAAAGAAGGCACCTATGCTGGATGCAGATGAAATAAAACTCCTCGTGGCAAAGGCACAACAAGGTGATGAAGAAGCAAAAGGACAATTGATCGAACAAAATTCACCTTTGATAAAAAGCATTATAAAACGTTTTTATGGAAAGGGTCTTGAATATGACGATTTATATCAATTAGGTTGTTTGGGATTTGTTAAGGCCATAAAAAATTTTAACGCAGATTTTAATGTGAAGTTTTCTACCTACGTCGTGCCAATGGTTATAGGAGAAATAAAACGGTTTATGAGAGATGACGGAGCAATAAAAGTTTCTCGTGCAATCAAATCTTTGAATTTAAAAATAAACAAGTTTGTTGAGAAATACTATGCTGAAAACAAAATGTCGCCAACCATTGAAATAATAGCAAAACATTTTGATATGGAAGAAGGGGAAATAGTGATGGCTATGGACTCCGCAAAGATGCCTTTGTCTTTATATGCACCGGTTGAAAATTCGCAGGGAAGCAGTTTGATTGTTGATGGGATAGATTCGCTTGCAACTGATGAAAATTTGATGGACAAGATCGCAATTCGTGAGATGCTTTCATCTCTTACTAGGAGAGACAGAGCCATTATTTTAATGAGATATTTTTATGATAAAACGCAAAGCGAAATTGCTCAAAAATTGAATATATCTCAGGTTCAAGTGTCGAGGTTAGAAAATCGTATTTTAAACAATTTGAAAAAAAAGCTGTCATAATTATGACGGCTTTTTAATTAAATTTTCAATATCCTTATTTATATCGGCTTCGGTTTTTGTGTGTCCTTTAACTTTATGTTCGCCTTGAATTTCTTCTTCAAATTCTTCGACATCAGCATCGACCGAACGTATTTTCATTTCTTCATCTTCAACCTCGTCAACACTTTCATCAAAATTTATGCTGTTGTCTTCTTTTAAATTTTCTTCAACAATTTTTTCGTTTTCGTGGCCAAGCATATTCCTATGTTTTTTTATTGGTGGATTAAAACTTGATTTCGATTTATTAATGTGTTCATTTACTGATGAGATGGTTACATTTTCATTAACGTCATTGTCAATTTCGTTTTCTTCTGTCATGACATCTTGCTCAGCCGAAGGCTCTTTGGCAATATCGTCAATCATATTAATGCCATTTGATCCGTTAAAATGTCTGTTGTTGCCATTAAATTTGTATGTGTCAATATTTGTGGCACCAGGTCCATATGTGTCGGTATTTCTGTCAGGGTTAAATCCTCCGCGCCAACCGTATGAGCCATAGCCGTAGCCGTATCCATTGTTGTAAGCATTATTGTAACCGTTTGCGCCACCATAATACATCGTATTTTGGTTGTAAGGTTGGTTAGGATAATAACCGTTGCTGAACGGATAATTTTGATTAATTTGTGTGCTATTTTGAGCTGGTAAATCTTGCGTTTGTTGAGAAATTAAATCGTTCTCAAAAGAGTTTTGAACTTGATTATCTTCGTTTTCTTCTTGGGTTGATTCTTCAATTCCATTTAAAATATTTTCTATGTTTTCTAATGTGAGTAATAAGTTTTGCATATAGCAATTTCTCGCTTCCACACAGCACGAAAGCTTTGCGAGTTTAACATCTAATTGTTCAGATTCATTGTCTTCGCCAATTTTATAAATTGCATTTGCTACATTTTTATATTCAGATTTTGTTTTATTTAAGTTTGAGGTGTATTTTTGCATGCTTGTTGTAAGTTCGTTTATTGTTCCAGTGTTGTCATTTCCGAGCTTTATATTTCCAGCAATAGATTTTTTTATATTTATTATTTTTTTATTAATTTTGTTAGAAAGACCTCTTGCGCTTGAAGCAGCATTGGCAGAAGATTGGTATGCCTCTGAAAGCACGCTAATTTGAGATGTGTTAGCCTTATTTGAAAAAAGTTTTGAAATATTTTCAATCGCAATATCACTGGTCGCATCCTGATTAATGGTGCTAACGGTGTTTGCAGTCCTATCTAATTGATGTGACAGTCTGTTTATTACTGCTGATTCGTTTGTTCCAGAGCAACCAGCCAATGACAACGATGTAGCCAAAACCCCGGCAAAAATTAAAAGTTTTTTCATAAAACCTCCTTTATAGATTTATATTGAGCAATTATTATAGGTTTATTCTTAAATATAGATGTCAAATATTATCAAGGAGAACAATATGAAAAATGAAAAGTTAAATCAAGCCTACAAAGCTTATGTTGAAGCAAGGATACCAAAAACAAAACCGTGGCCATCTCTTTTTAACTCTTTTTGGGTGGGCGGATTGATTTGTTTGCTCGGGCAAGGCGTAAATGAATTGTTGTTATATCTATTTCCAAACATGGCAGAGCAAAGCGCATGGGCATGGACATTGATTGTGCTTATATTTCTTGCTTCTTTGCTAACTGCATTTGGTGTTTATGACAAAATAGGCAAATTTGCTGGTGGTGGAAGCATTGTTCCGATCACGGGCTTTTCCAACTCAATATCTTCGCCCGCGATTGAGTTTAAGCATGAAGGAATTATTTACGGGACATGTGTGAAGATGTTTACAATCGCTGGCCCAGTCATTGTCACAGGAATTGTTTCAAGTGTGATAGTTGGATTAATTTATTATATTGTGGGGTTAATATAGTGCAAACAATAGAACTAAGAAATCGTCCAAAAATTGTTGGAAGTTATTCCATAGTAGGTCCAAAAGAAGGAGAGGGACCTTTTAGTAAGTATTTTGATTACGTCATGAAAGATGACAGGCTGGGAGAAAAAACTTATGAAAAGGCTGAGTGTAAAATGATGGAGCTGGCAATTACAGGTGCAGTGCAAAGTGCAGGGCTTATGATAAATGACATCAATTTGTTGCTTGCTGGTGATTTGTTAAATCAAATAATCTCTTCCTCATATGCTGCTCGAGCTTTTAATATGCCATACTTGGGACTGTTTGGAGCATGCTCGACTATGGCTGAAACTTTGGCAATAGGCGCCATTTTAGTAAATGGCAAGCATTTTAAAAACGTCGCATGCGCAACGGGTTCGCATTTTTCAACCGCAGAACGTCAATTTCGCTTTCCGTTAGAACTTGGTTGCCAGCGCGTTCCAACATCTCAATGGACGGTAACGGGTTCGGGTGCTAGCATAGTTTCATTGGATGGAAATGGGCCAGTAATAAGCATGGTCACATTTGGGAAAGTTATAGATTTAGGAGTTAATGACATTAACAACATGGGGGCGGCTATGGCGCCAGCGGCTGCGGACACATTAAGCTCACATTTTGAGGGAACAAAAACAAAACCAGAAGATTATGATTTGATTCTTACTGGTGATTTGGGGAAGCTGGGTTCTGAAATTTTGGTTGATTTGATGGAAGCAAAAGGTTTTAAATTGGGCAAAAATTACAGCGATTGTGGACATAGTTATTACACTCGCAACCAAGACACAATGTGTGGAGGCAGTGGATGTGGGGCAAGTGCGACAGTTTTAAATAGCTATGTAGTAAAGAAGATGAAACAAAAAATATTTAAAAAAGTGTTGTTTCTTCCCACAGGAGCTTTGATGTCAACAACAGCCAATCAGCAAGGTGAGTCTATACCAGGGGTATGCCATGCGATTGTGCTTGAAGCGGAGGAGTAAATGGAATATTTGTGGGTGTTTTTAATAGGTGGACTTGTGTGTATGCTCGGTCAACTTTTAATTATTACAACAAAGATAACCTCAGCCCGCATCTTGGTGTTGTTTGTTTTAATAGGGGTAGTTTTACAAGCATTTAACATGTTCGATCCCATATCACAGTTTGCGCAGGCGGGTATTAATGTTCCCATCGTTGGTTTTGGTGCATCGCTTGCCAAAGGTGCTATGTCGGCAGTTGAGTCAAGGGGGCTTTTAGGAGCTCTAACCGGTGGGTTGGAGGCGACAGCTGGAGGTATTGCGGCTGCAGTAATTTTTGCTTTCATATTCTCACTAATATCGAAGTCAAAAACAAAATAATACAACATATTGGTTGTATATTGAAATAATAGTCAGGATATATTGTATTATGTCAAATCAATTAAAAACTTTAAGTTAATTTAAATTTGTGTTTATTTCTCTTTATTTTTTATTTTTGAACACATTTTAAGTTTTATTTCATATATTAAAATATGAAATGTGCTAAGAACAAAAGATTAAGCCGAAAAACCAAGGCTTATGTTTGTCTTGGCTGTGTTTTGTTTGTTTTATTATCTTGTTTTTTATATTTTCAATATGTTGTTGCTCCTTTGGTTGCAGATGTTTCATATGCGCAGGTTGATTCTGTGGCAACTACTATGATAAGTGATGCAATATATGACGTTATTCAAGAAGAAAAATATGAATACACTGATTTTATGGAAGTGTCAAAGTTATCTGACGACACTATAGGATTTATTTCTGCAAACACGATAACATTAAACAATTTCGCTCGAGAAATATCCACCAAGGCACAAATCTATCTCGACACGGTTGGCTCATATTCAATTCCAATTCCTCTAGGGACTTTTACTGGTGTTTATGCTTTGTCTGGTGTGGGACCTAAAATAAACGTTCATGTTGTGCCTATTGGTTCTGTTATTACTTCATTTAGGTCAAGTTTTTTAGAGGCGGGGATCAATCAAACTATTCATTCACTTTATATTGACGTCAATGTTACTTTAAGTGTGATTTTGCCACTTAATACTCAAAATATGAGTTTTGTCACTCAGGTGCTGATTTGTGAGCATTATATTAACGGCAAAGTTCCAGAAGTTTATTTAAACTTCGGAAATTCAGTTTTTCAATGAAAAATCATCTGGCAAAGGTGCCGTTATCGTTTTTCTAAATTTTAGCAGTGGTAGGCATATTTTTGCTTTTTGACAATGTAATAGGGCACGAGAACCATTTCCATTGCCATACACGTCATCACCAACAAGTGGGAAACCCAAAGACGACAGATGAACTCTAATTTGATGCGTTCTACCTGTTTCCAATGTAATTTTTAATAGAGTTTTGTTGTTTTTTGATTTGATTTTTTTTACAAAGGTTTTGGCGGTCTTTTCATCAATATCAAATCCTGCATTTAGTAAAGCCTTTTTTTGATTTTCATCAAGGACAACTCGTTTTCTTTGATTTATTCCATTTTTTGATATGGTAGAAATAGGCAAATTGATTTCAATTTCATTAAAAGGAAAAGTCCCTTCACAAATCGCATAATAAGTTTTTTCCACAATAAGATTTTCGGCGGTTAGCCTGTCTTTTGCAATGACCACAACTCCAGATGTTTGCTTGTCTAACCTTCCTATTGCACGGAAAACAAAATTCTCTCCAAGATATGTAAGTGTAGCGTTGGCAAGATTGTTGCTAAAATTCGATTTCGAAGGAATACAGGAAAGGTTTGCAGGTTTGTTAATGACCAAAACATCATCGTTTTCGAATAAGATGTCAAGGTTAAAATTTGACGTAGGAAAATCTGATCCTTTTTCATCTTGTAAGCTGATTTCTATTATATCAAAACGTTTTACTGATGATTGTGTTGTGGCTGGTTTTGAGTTGATTAAAATTCTGCTATCTTCTTTTCGCAAAAAGGATATGAGTGATTCCGACAATCCTTTGTCTTTCAAAGCATAGTAACATTTCTTGTATGATTTTAATGATTTAAATATAAACGATTTCATAAAAAAATTATAGCATATTGCTTGACAAGATTTAAGCAAATTTGTAAAATTAAAATATAAAAAGCGATGATAAAGGAGTAGTAGCTTTTAAAACGTGATTACAGAGAGATTCATGTTTGCTGGAAATGGATCATCACGTGAAAGTGAATTCACCTTTTAGCTGTCTGGCAGAAGCTTTTTGTGTGTAAGTCAGATCGGTTGCAACCGTAATATTGCAAGATGAGGGCCTGGCAAGGCTGAAATTAGGTGGTAACGCGTGGAAGTTTTCTCTCGCCCTAATAAGAAAAGGGTGGGAGATTTTTTTAAGGAGATGAAATGGAAGAAAAATTGACAGATATTTTAAACAGGGCTCAAAATGAATTAAAAACAATTTCTAGCAAAGAACAACTCGTTGAATTCAAAGTTAAATTTTTAGGTAAGCAAGGTGAGCTCACAAGTGTTTTGCGTGGAATGAGAGATGTTGCTCCTGAGGATAGACCAAAAATTGGCGCAATGATAAATGAATTGCGTGAAAAAATTGAAAACGCTTATGCCGAAAAAGAAGAGTATTTTAACAAGTTGGAACTTGAAAAAGAATTGGCAAAAGGTGCGATTGACATAACCGAACCTGGTAAAAATCATGAAAGAGGAGCGCTTCATCCGACAACAAAAATGTTTAATAAAATGATGGACATCTGCGTTGCCATGGGATTTAAAGTTGTGGAAGGGCCTGAAATAGAACTTGATTATTACAATTTCGAAGGATTGAATATTCCCAAAAATCATCCTTCAAGGGATATGCAGGACACATTTTTTATAACTGAAAACATATTGTTAAGGTCGCAAACTTCATCTGTGCAGGTTAGGAGTATGGAAACTTTAAAACCACCTTTTAAAATAATTTCACCTGGAAGAGTTTACCGAAACGATAGTGATGCAACTCATTCTCCTGTTTTCCATCAGCTTGAAGCACTTGTGGTTGACAAGAATGTTTCTATGGCGGATTTGAAAGCGATGCTTACTGATATTATGAAGAAGATATTTGGGGAAGAAACGACGATAAGATTTCGACCAAGCTTTTTCCCGTTTACTGAGCCGAGTGTTGAAGTTGATGTAAGTTGCCCAACATGTAATGGAAAAGGTTGTAAGGTTTGCAAGGGGACAGGCTTCCTTGAATTGCTTGGAGCTGGCATTGTGAATCCAAAAGTGCTTGAAATGTCAGGGATTAACAGCAAAGAATATCGCGGTTTTGCGTTTGGTTTTGGTGTTGATAGATTTGCGATGGTTTATGATGGCATAACCGATTTAAGAAATATGTTTAAAAACGATATAAGATTTTTAAAACAAATAAAATAGAGTATTATGTTATGTTTTGATAACATAATAGCAATCAAAAAAAGGAGATATGTATGAAAATAACGTATAAATGGCTGAAAGACTTTGTTGATATAAGCATACCTGCCGAGGAGCTTGCAAAAAAGCTTACTAATGCTGGCATGGAAGTCGAAGAAATCATCTATCTTAACGAACACCTTCATCATGTTGTGGTTGGCAAGATTTTAAAAATTGAAAAACACCCAAATGCCGACAAGTTGCAAGTGTGTAAAGTGGATATTGGTGACAAAGTGGTGCAAATAATCACTTCGGCCACCAATATATTTGAAAATGCAATTGTTCCCGTGTCATTGGAGGGCGCAGATTTAGTTAATGGGGTTAAAATAGCTAAGTCGAAGCTTCGTGGCGTGGATTCCGATGGTATGTTTTGTTCTGGTGAGGAACTTGGCATAGATGACAATTTTATGCAAGGTGCATCTGTGAATGGCATACTTATTCTGCCTAATGATTTTAAAATTGGCCAAAACATAGATGAAGCATTAGGGTTAGATGACGTTGTGTTTGATGTTGGAATCACTCCAAATCGACCAGATTGCATGAGTGTTATAGGGCTAGCACGAGAGGTGTGTGCAGTTACAGGAGCGAAATTTAAAACACCAGATTTGTCATTTAAAGAATCAACAATAAAAAATGACATGACTGTTGAATTAAAATCAAACAAATGTTCGCGTTACATGGCATCTGTTTTAAAAAATGTTAAAATTGAAAGATCTCCTTTGAAAATTCGCCAAAGACTGTTTGCTGTGGGTATAAAGCCTATCAACACGATTGTCGATTTGACGAATTATGTTTTGATTGAAATGGGACAACCGATGCATGCCTTTGACCAAAAATTTATTGAGGGCAAAAAAATCGTTGTTCGCGATGGCTTGGCTGGGGAAAAACTTGCAGTGTTGAATCATAATACTTATTCTCTTGATTCGTCGGACTTAGTCATAGCTGATGCAAAAAAGCCGATGGTTATTGCAGGTGTCATAGGTGGGACAAATTCTTGCATTTCAGATGATACTCGTGATGCTGTAATAGAGTCAGCGGTTTTTGATTTAAAGTCTATTCGCCAAACGAGCAAAAAAATTGGGGTGAGAACGGATTCATCTGCTAGATATTCAAAAGGCGTTTATTTTCATAGCGCAGAAGATGGGTTGAAAAGGTTTCTAAATTTGGTTTATAGTTTAAATTTGGGTGAAATTTGCAAAGGCATTATCGATGAAAATAGAGGCGCTACAAAAACACGCGATATTCATGCGAAAGTTAAAGATATAAATGCTATTTTAGGGACAAACATTTTGGCAAACGACATGGTTAGAATTTTGAATGCTTTGCAAGTGCCAAGCAAACTCGAAGGTGAAACTATTGTGGTGAATGTTCCTAACTTTCGTGAAGATTTAGAAAACGAATATGACATTGCAGAAGAAGTAATAAGAATATATGGATATGATGTTTATGATGGTGGAGAGGTCAAAGAACCATATCTAGGTTGGAAACTGACACAAGGCGATTATGGCGACAAAGTTATGCTTGAAAGGAAAATAAAAGATGCTTTAAAATATTCAGGATTTTTTGAAGCAATGAATTATTCTTTTATCCCACCTGATTCAGTTTCGAAACTTATGCTAACTGACAACAGAAGATTTATGATTAAAATAGCTAATCCTATTGGGGAAGAGTTGTCGTGTATGAGAACTTCGCTAGCACACTCAATGCTCAGTTCATTGGCTTACAATTTTAGTGTGGGGAACAAAGATATGCGATTGTTTGAGTCTGGAAAAACTTTTCATCCAAAATCTTTGCCTTTGACGGAGCTTCCTGTTGAGATTAACAAAATCAGTATGGGGGCATATGATATGAGCTTTGCTGAATTCAAAGCTTGTGTTGAAAACGCAATTTTAGAAACCGGGCTATCTTACAAACTTGTAAGATCTACCCAGCCTTTTTTGCATCCTGGCATTTCTGCTGATGTTGTTGGCGAAGATGGCGAAATCTATGCTTCTTTTGGACAGGTTCATCCAACTGTTGCAAAAAACTACAACATACCAAAAACGAGTTTGTTTGCTGAAATAGATTTGGACAAGTTGTTGAAGTTACCAAAGAAAAAAAATGTTATCAAACAGGTTCCAAAATTTCCTATTGTCGACAGAGATTTGGCAATTGTTGTAAAAGAAGAAATATCAAATGCGGATTTAGAAAATGCTATTAAATCTGCTTGTGGAAAAATCTTTTATGAAGTCAAATTGTTTGATGTTTACAGAAACAAAACTCTTGGAGATGGATTAAAATCGATGGCTTACAACATAAGACTTTCTAATGAGGATAAAACATTGACTGATGAAGAGGTCACTGAAACAATAGCCAAAGTCTTAAAAGCATTAAAATTTAGATATGGAGCAAGTTTAAGATGATTTATCTTGATAACGCGGCAACCACAAGGTTAAGTGACAAAGCCGGGAAAGAATTGTTAAATTGGGCTTGTTTTAATTATTACAACCCTTCCGCGTCTTATCAGCAGGCTTTTGAAGTGAGGCAGGCACTTAACGGCGCAAGGGAAAGATTAAAAAAGTTGTTTGGTGTCAAAGTTGGCGATATCATATTTACAAGTGGGGCGACCGAATCTAACAACCTGGCAATTCGCGGTAGTGTAAGAGAGGGGCAGTGGAATTATATTTTTTCAGCTGGCGAACACGCAAGCGTTTTGAATGTTGCAAAATCGCTCGAAAATGAAGGAAAAGACGTCAGATTTATTCCTTTGAAAAAGGCGGGAGATGTTGATTTAGACGCTTTAACAAAGCTCGTCGATTCGAAAACGAGATTTGTTAGTTGTATGTTTGTCAATAGTGTAACGGGTGCAATTAATGATATTGCAAAATTGTCAAAAATTGTAAGAGAAAGAGCTCCCAGGGCAATAATACACGTTGACGGTGTCCAAGCCTTTTGTAAAATCCCATTTAGGTTGGATGAACTAGATATTGATTTGTTTTCGATAAGTGCCCATAAATTTCACGGTCCGAAAGGTGTTGGGGCTTTGTATGTTAAAAATAAGGACACATTAAAAAACATGGTATTTGGGGGCGGGCAAGAATTTGATAAACGATCTGGCACTGAAAATGTTCCAGGTATTATGGCCATGCTTGTATCCGCAGAAGAGATCGATGTTCAATCGAATTATGAAAAAGTAAAGAAATTGAATGAAATACTTGTAAAACAACTTAACCAAAAAGGGATTGATTTTGTTGGGACGTGTGAAAAAAGTCCATACATATTGACCTTTACTTGCGAGGGAGTGAATGGTGAAACGCTTGTTAGAATGCTTGAAAAAGATGTTATAATTGGTCGTGGAAGTGCTTGCTCATCAAAAAAAGCAGGGAATCATGTGCTTGAAAGTATGGGATATCCGCTTGATAAAATCAAGGGTGTTTTGCGTGTGAGTTTAAACGCTCAGCAAAACGAAAACGAAATTAAGAAAGCGGGAAAGCTCATAAGGGAAGCTTATCTTGAATTGTCGGAGAAAATGAAATGAAAGCTGTTCTTTTAAGATTTGGAGAACTTTTTTTAAAAGGCGAAAATCGTCATCTTTTTGAAATGGCGCTTTTTAACAACATTAAAAAGAAATTACAAGGTGAAAAGTTCAAGTTGTCAAAGACACAGGGGCGGTTGATGGTTACTGAATTTGACAATGTCGACAGGATTGTCGAAAAACTGACAACTGTTTTTGGATTGCACAGTTTAAGCATCGCAGATGAACTTGAAGCCAAAGAAGAGGCCATTTATGATTACTGCAAAGGCATAAAACTTCAAGAGCAAACATTTAAGGTTGACGTCAATAGGGGTGACAAACGTTTTCCAATAAAATCTATGGATTTGGCTTCTGAGTTAGGTGAGATTATTTTGCAAAACAACGAGGGAGCAAGTGTTGACTTGTATAATCCAAAACAAAAAGTCATGGTGGATATTCGAGCGAATGGGAAAGCATACATTTATGACGAGATCATAAGTTGCCAAGGTGGACTTCCTTTGGGGACATCAGGTAAAGCACTTTTATTGTTGTCTGGTGGAATTGACAGCCCAGTAGCTGGATACATGATGGCAAAAAGGGGATTAAAATTGGAAGCATTGCATTTTCACAGTTATCCTTACACAAGCCCCGAAGCCAAACAAAAGGTGGTGTCGTTAGCTGAAAAATTGACCTATTATAATGATGAGATAAAATTGCATTGTATTTCCTTCACGAAGGTCCAGGAAGCTATTCATAAAAATTGTTTGCCAGAGTTTATGATAACAATCATGCGACGCATCATGATGAGAATTGCAGAAAGGATTTGTAAAAGAGATGGACTTGGAGCAATTGTAACAGGGGAAAGCTTGGGACAAGTAGCGAGTCAAACTATGCAGAGTATGACTGTAACTGAAAACGTTGTGCAGAAAACTCCAATATTTAGGCCATGTATTGGAATGGATAAGGAAGAAATAATCTCAATAGCAAAAAAGATTGACACCTTTGAAACTTCAATTTTGCCTTACGAAGACTGTTGTACGGTATTCTTGCCAAAAAATCCTGTTATAAAACCAAAATTATTTCAAGCAGAAAATGAAGAGAAAAAACTTGATTTGGAAAGTTTGATTGATGAGGCCCTCGCAAGTGAAGAGGTGATGATTATAAAATCTAACGTGTAGGGCGCGCAAAAAAATTTTTGATGACAAAAATTTTGAAAACCTGTCAAATTGATGACAGGTTTTTTTTGCGCAAAGATTTTGCGCAAGATTGCGCGCACGGTGGTGTAGGGTGAACTGTCATTTTCTAAAATTTTACTAAATGTATATTCAATTATAATTATAAATTTTAAATTTATAAATTTTCATTATTTAAAATTGTTATAAAAAATCGTTGAATAAATATGCAAAAAACACTTGCATATTTATAAATTGTGATGTATAATAATGAAAAATAGGCTAATAATTATAAATTTATAAATATACATAAAGCCTATTCCCCTTTAAAATAAAGGCAAATAGCGATTTGGAGGAAGGATATGGCACGAAGTGCAAGACAATCAAAAATCCTAGAACTTATCTCTGTTAAAGAGATAGAAACACAAGATGAACTTGCTAGGGAACTTAAAAATGCAAATTTTGATATAACACAAGCAACCATTTCTAGGGACATAAAAGAGCTGGGTTTGACAAAGATTTTGACTAATTCTGGTCGCTATAAATACGCAATAGTTGGTTCTGATGAACAGCAAATTTCCAACAAATTTGTTTCGATTTTTAGAGAGGCTGTAATTTCTGTCAAATCAGTTTTAAACATTGTTGTTATAAAAACATTAAAAGGACTTGGTTCTAGCGTTTGCAGTTTTGTTGACAAATTGAATTTAAATGAACTCATCGGGGCTGTGAATGGTGATGACACTGTCATGTTGATTTTCCCTTCTGCTAGTTTTGCTTCCGATTCTGTTACTACACTTTCAGATATGTTGGGGTAAAGGTGGAATATGTTAAAAAGTTTAACATTACATAATTTAGCACTTTTTAAAAAACAAGAAATTGAGTTTAATGAAAAGATGAATGTCATTTTAGGAGAAACTGGAGCTGGCAAAAGTCTAATTTTTGATGCCATTAATTTTGTTTTGGCTTTTAAAACAGACAGGTCTTTACTGAGGACCGGTGAAGAACAAATGAGGGTTGATGCTGTTTTTGAACCCATCAGTGAGAATGTAAAAAAACTTTTGAAAGAAATGGACATTGTTGAAGAGGAAGAACTTGTTATCTCTCGTTCTCTTCATAGTGATGGGAAAACCTCATTAAGAGTTAATGGCACACCTTGTTCTCAAACGTTTGTCAAACAGCTCGCTAGTGAACTTGTCGACACCTTTTTACAGCATGAGAATCTGCAAATTTTAAAAGCAAAAAATCATATTGTCATGTTGGATAAATTTTGTGATAATGAATCTTTAAAAACTGATTTAAAACTTTTGATAGAAAAAAAACATGAGTTATTAAAGAAGTTAAATAGCTTAGGAGGAGATGAGTCAACTCGTGCTGTTAAAAAAGATTTTTTACAGTTTCAGATAAAAGAACTCGAAAATGCCAATTTAAAAATTGGTGAAGATGAAATGCTCGATGAACGCATTAAATTGCTACAAAGTTCGGAGGATATTACTGAGGGGATTGGGACGGTTTTAAATTCGCTTGAAGCAGGCTCTCATTCAGCAATTACTCAACTTGGGCAAGCAGGTCGAATTATTGCAAAACTTGGGAATATAAAATCTTTGCCTGAGATTGCAGACAGGTTGCAGGCAACGTCTATCGAACTTGATGATATTTGTTCTGAGTTAAAAGATATATTATCAGAAATTGACAGTGACCCATTAGAACTTGACAGGTTGGATCAGCGACGTGATATGATTCGCTCTTTAAAGAGGAAATATGGAGGCACGATTGAGTCATGTCTAGAAAGTTTGAAAAAATTTAATGACGAACTTGATGAAATTATTGAAAGCAAAGAGATCTCGCAAAAGATCAACAATGAAATTGATGAGATTGAAAGGCAACAATTAAGTATCTGTGAAAATATCCATAACAAAAGAGTTGAAGCGTCTTCTGTGGTAAAAACAAAACTTTTGGAAGAGCTTAAAGATTTAGGCATGAAATCCACACAATTTGAAGTGTTGTTTGAGCGGAAGGAGATTGGAGCAGATGGCTATGACGACGTCAGCTTTGTTTTTTCTGCAAATAAGGGTCAAGAAATGAAAGATTTAGCTAAAACGGCGTCTGGTGGTGAAAGTAGTAGGCTGATGCTGGCGATTAAAAACATATTTGCTACATCTGGTGAGCATAAAACCTTATTATTTGATGAGATTGATTCTGGAATAAGCGGAGAAATTGGCAACATGATGGCGCAAAAACTTGCAAGCATAGCAAAAAGAGATCAAGTCATCACGATAACACATCTTCCTCAGGTTGCTTGCGTTGGAGACAGCTTTATTAAAGTAGTTAAGTCCACCCAAGATGACACCACAATAAGTCATGCGGAGAGTTTGCAAGGCGAAGAAGTTGTAAAAGAAATAGCTCACATTATTGGTGGTAAAGACGTTACTGATGTTATGTTGCAAAATGCGACGGAGCTTTTTAAACGTGGCCAAAAGTTTGCTCATTAAAGAATAAAATAGCGCAAACGAAAGAAACTATCCATTATGGATAGTTTTTTTTGGAGGATTGATGAAAAGACGTGTAATATGGGTTTCCATGCTTTGTGCGACGATAGTGATTTTACTTTTTGTAAATGTCAAATTTTCTGAAATATATGTGCTACCTGATGGCTTCTTAGCTACTCGTGAAGAAGTGGAATATTCCAATCAAAATGGATTGTTCGGAAATTTTATTTTCGCTTCGATGGAACAAACATCTCAATCTGTTTCTACTGATAAAACTACTGAGGGTTACATAACATTTAAATTGTTTGGTTTTATTCCTATTAGAAAAGTCGTGGTTGTTTGCGCAGAAGAAGAGGAGGTTTTTGTAGGAGGTGTTCCAATAGGCATCAGCATAAGTGCAAAGGGAGCAATCGTTATAAATGAAAAAATGGTGGATTCAGTTGACGGCTTAGTTGAAACGGAAAAAAGCGAAAAATTCAAAGAGGGCGATATAATCATTAAAATTAACGATGTTGAAGTAAATTCATTAGATGAGTTAAGTGAGTGCGTCGAAGAAAGTGATAATGAAGTGTTCGAAATTTCATTTTTAAGAAAGAATAAGATGCACACAGCTAAAATTCGCGGTGTAAAAGATAAAACGACTGACAAGTATAAATTGGGCTTGTGGGTTAAAGATGATGTTTCGGGAATAGGTACACTAACTTATGTTAACAAAGAAACTCAAAAATTTGGCGCTCTCGGTCATGCAATAACTGAAAGTGAAAACTGTATTCCTGCGCGTGAAGGGAGAGTGCATCTATGTAAGTTGATCGGTATAGATAAAGGGGAAACGAATGATCCTGGTCAACTTAGATGCATGTTTTCTCAAAACGACGAGGTAAAAGGTGAACTAGAAAAAAACACACGTTATGGGGTGTTTGGGAAATTGACGGACGGTGAAGATTTAATAGATGAAAATCTTTCGTCGAAGATAGGAGGGAGATTGTCTGTAAGCCCAGGGAAAGCAAGCATAATTTCAAGTATAAGTGGAATCAGGGAAGAATATGAGATAGAAATAATAAAGGCATCATATCAATCTAAAGCCGATGACAAGAGTATAGTTTTTAGAGTTAAAGATAAAAGATTAATAGAACTGACCGGGGGAATTGTGCAAGGTATGAGTGGATCACCAATATTGCAAAACGGTAAATTAGTCGGTGCTGTAACACATGTTTTTACAGCTGATCCAACAAAGGGTTATGGAATATATAGTGATTGGATGGTTTTAAACGAAAACTAATCTTTTGATGTGTTTATTTTAACTTTGCCTGCTACTGATTTTCTCATATCTTCGCTTATTGCGGCGTAATGCTTTTTGGTCGTGTTGACGTCTTTATGACCAAGTACATCTGCAACAATGTAAATGTCATTTGTTTCTCTATATAAGTTTGTGCCGAATGTGCTTCTCAACTTATGCGGAGAAATCTTTTTTAGGGGAGTTGCTTCTTTTGCGAATTTTTTTACTAGATCTTCGACAGCGCGAACAGATATCCTCTTTTTTTGCAATGAAATAAACATCGCATTTTCATCATCATTCAATCCTAACGTGGCTCTCTTTTTTAACCATATTTTTAGAGCGTTTGCTACTTCACTCGAAAAATAAAGGACAGTTTGATTGCCACCTTTTCTAGTAACCTTAAATGCGTTTTGTGAAAAATCAAAATCTTCCAAGTTTAAGCCAACACATTCTGAAATTCTAATACCTGTTCCTAAAAATAATGTTACAATTGCATTATCGCGTTCGAAAGTGTTTCGATTGTATGCTTTCTGTCTTTTTGAAAATGTATTGTTTGATGAAACTGCGTCCATCATTCTAACAATTTCATCTTGTTCTAATCTTATTATTTCTTTGCTATGAAGCTTTGGTGTTGGAACTTTACTCGCGACGTTTGATGAGATCATGTCGTGGTCAAAAAGATATTTAAAAAAACTTCGAATTGTTGCAAGTTTTCTTGCTTTTCCGCGTTCACCATTTTTGTTGATTTTCCCATCTGTTTCGTAAAAGGAAAGATAGGACAAGTATTGTTCAATTTGTGTAGATTTTAGTTTGTCTAAGTCCTGCAAAGTTATTTGATCTTTACTTTTATGTAAAATTTCTTGTAAAAAGTCAAAAAATATATTTAAATCCATTGCATAGTTTCTGCGTGTCAATGAAGATGAATTGTTTTCAATTCCTATAAAAAAATCATAAACGAAGTCCGGCAAATTTGATGTTATAGCGCCAATTTTCTTCTGGTTTAAAATGTCGCGTTTTTCAAAATAGTTAAGCTTTTTCATATAAGAATTATACAACATTTTAAAAAAATATGCAAAAGAATTTAGACACAATATGTAGTATGTTATATATCATAATAGTCGCTATAAATACAAAAAACATATAAAATAATTATCAATTTGTTTGACTTTGTATTATTGATTATTATAAACTTAAATAATAAAGGAGCATTAAGATGATTGACATAAATATTTTGAGAAGCAATCCTGATTTAGTAAAGGAAAATATTAAAAGAAAATTTCAAGATCACAAATTGCCATTAGTTGATGAAGTTGTTGATCTTGACAAGACGTTGCGTGCTTTAAAAAAAGAGGGAGATGACAAAAGACGTGAAAAAAATGAATCATCATCTCAAATAGGGAAATTAATGGCACAAGGCAAACGTGATGAAGCTGAAAAAATAAAAGAACATGTTGCAAAATTAAATAAGAGAATCGCAGAAGTTGAAGAGGAAGAACAAAAAATTTCTGCTCGTGTCAAAAAGATTATGTTGACAATACCAAATTTTGTTTCTGCCGATGTTCCTGTTGGAAAAGACGATTCTGAAAATGTGCAATTAGAAACCTTTTTGGAAGCGAAGGAAAAACCTTTTGATGTTCCGTATCACACAGAAATCTTAGAAAAATTGGGTGGCATTGACCTTGACAGCGCGCGTCGAACAAGTGGACAAGGCTTTTATTATTTAACCGGAGATATTGCTAGATTGCATTCAGCTATCTTAACATATGCTCGTGATTTTATGATCGATCGTGGCTACACATATGTTATTCCGCCATATATGATTCGCAGTGATGTTGTTAGTGGAGTTATGTCATTTGACGAAATGGATAATATGATGTATAAAATCGAAGGTGAAGATTTGTATTTGATAGGGACAAGTGAGCACTCGATGATAGGCAGATTTATGAATACAATATTAGATGAAAAAAGCTTGCCTTTAAAAATGACAAGCTATTCACCATGTTTTAGAAAAGAAAAAGGCGCGCATGGGATTGAGGAACGAGGCATTTACAGAATTCATCAATTTGAAAAACAAGAGATGATAATCGTTTGCAAACCTGAGGATAGTGAAAAATTTTATAATGAACTATGGCAAAACACTGTTGACTTTTTCGTTTCGATGCAGATTCCTGTTCGCACTTTGGCTTGTTGTACGGGAGATTTGGCGGATTTAAAATATAAGAGTTTGGACGTTGAAGCATGGAGCCCAAGACAAAAAAAATATTTTGAGGTTGGCTCATGTTCAAATTTGACAGATGCACAAGCACGTCGACTTGGTATTAGATACAAAACCGAAAAAGGCAATGTTTTCGCGCACACTCTCAACAACACTGTTGTAGCACCTCCAAGAATGATCATCGCTTTTGTTGAAAATCATTTGAATGCTGACGGTTCTGTTAATATTCCACCAGTATTGCAACCTTATATGGGTGGCAAAACCAAAATAGAAATAAAAAAATAGGGGAAATCATGAGGGGTGTTTCGCAAAAGCTTATTGAGTCAATCGCAAAAGAAAATGTTGGCGAATTTGCTGAGGCAGTTGAAGAAAAGGTGAAAATTGTGTGCTCAGGCGCCGTTGGTGAACTTGCTCTTTCTGTGCCTTTTGTCAGCATTGATAAAACTTTGCTACAACCTGTTAATGAAAATTTTAATGGTGCAATAAGCGCAGAAAGCGAGTATATTTATTTTCTGGCGATCGATAGTCCACAAATTGAAATTAACAGTTTGCAGTATAATGATTGGTGGAAAAAATTAAAAGAGCGTTTTGTGTTTGCTTGGAATGCTTCAAAAAAGAAAAAAAAGCGTAAAAAAATCAAAGTACAAAAAGAAACAGAAAATCCTTATAATTTTCAAGCAGAAAAATATAATATGGAGAAGTTTTTGTCGGATTTGCAAATTGCAATTTCACATAATTTAACTGAAACTAGCATTGTTTATAATCAAGGAAAAAGCCTTAAAATGATTGGTATTGATGATTTTGGTCCTAACACCAAAGTTATAATATATCCAGTATTATTAGAAGACGACACATACAAATTTTTTATCAACAAAAGAAAGGGATTTTATAAAATAAATTTTGCAAACAGAGAAAAACTTGTTAACGATAAATTTGAGCGTGTCGGCGATAATTTTATAAAAATGATAAAAGTTTTAAACGCTCTAATTAGAAATTCAACAAGGGCTTATGTTCGACCAAACCAAATTTATGTTGAAAGTTTGCTTTACAACACACCAGATGAATTGTTTATAGGTGAAAATATTTACGAAGTGTTTGTTAAAATAATAAATTATTTAAATTTTTCCAACATATCTCAATTTAAAAGTATTTTAAACCCTGATATGACATTAAACGAAGACAAGGCTACGAAGACAGCTATTGCAAATTTTTCTCGTGTTATAAGCGGTCTTAATAATATTAATCGAGTTTAGATATTCGTTTTGTAAAGATAAGATAAACTTTTTAAGTTTTCATTTTGACATAATTAATTTAATTTACTAAGATTTGATATATTTTAAGTTTCTTTGGCTGGAGTTTGTATAAACGTAAGAGATATGTATGGACTTAAATTTGTGATAAAATAAAAAGAAATATGGAAGAGAAACAAAACTTCCTAGTTTGTATTTTAATATTAATCGCATGAAAGAACTTAAATGGTATATCTTCGTATTTATGAGAAAGTTTAAAAGGGTCAAAGTGTTTTTATTTACACAAAACAAAGAATGATAAAAGATTAATAAAACAAACAAATTGAAAAAAAATTTATTATTTATTTTCTATATTATTATTTTAAGTGAAATTGAATTGTTATAAAATAATAACATAATAAATTAAAATTAATTCTATTATGACGTTATCTCTGCGTAAAAGCTGTCTTTTACGCAGAAATAACGATGTTTTAAAACCTACTATTATGTCAACATAATACCCCCTATTTTGTTTGACAAAGCTAAAAAAATAATTGTATAATCATAATAGAGGTTTGAAATATGGAAGTTTTGGCAAAAGGACAGCTTTCTTACATGATACTCTCCTGCTTAAGCATGAGAGATATGTATGGACTTGAGCTTGTAGATGAAATAAAAAAGAAATATGGAAGAGAAATAAAACTTCCTAGTTTGTATTCTAATATTAATCGCATGAAAGAACTTAAATACATATCTTCGTATTTAAGAGAAAGTTCAAAAGGACCAAAGTGTTCTTATTCAAGCATAACTGAGGCTGGAAGAAAGGCTTTGGCAAATTTAGAAGTTGAATTTGGTGGATTAAGCAAAGTGAAAGAAATACCACAAAATGAAGCGAAAGTTGAAAATGTTATGTCAAAGCAAGAAAATGATTTTGAAAAATATTTAGCACAATCAAACGCATATAATTCAACTGATGATGAAAAACTTGATGACGATTATGACGAATATTTTAATTTAACTGACGAAGATAGTGATAAAGAAGATAAAATTGAAAAAACAGTAAACGAAGATCAGGAAAAAGACCTTAGTAGAGATGAAAAACTGTCAGAAGAAAACAGTTTTGAAAGAGCAAACGAAGAGAAAAATGTTGAGCAAATTGAAGTAAAAACCCAACAAGCAGAAACTCAGCAAAATCAAATTGACTTAACAGAAACAAATGAGCAATACAACCAACGAATTTATAATGCTTCAAGAGATTTTTCAAAAAACAGAAATAAAAAAAGTTATACAGAAAATCAAATTCAACTTGCTATCTCCCCTGCACCTGCAAAATCATATGATCGTCAAGAGCAAGATTTAAGTGAACTGAAAACCGCATTGTTACAATCAAAAGACGGGCATTATCAACAAGCACAAGAAGAATTTAAAAACTTTAACCTATTAAAAAAGCACGAAGAAAAGGTTGAGCCAGTGGTTATTGAAGATGATGGTGTTTTTATAACCGAAAGATTGCCAGAAGAAGCAATTCCAAAACCAAAGCGAATTGCACCGCCGAGATTGAATATATCTTTACCTAGTTCAGGATATGACAAAAAGTTGCCTGCACCGAAAAGAAATGTTTCAGTCGATCCAAATTGCAGTGATGTGAGAGCAAAAATCGAAAGCTTATATGCAAAGGCAGAAGTTGAGAACCAGCCAACCACAACTGCCGATGATGAGTTTCAAACCTACGAAGATCTTTCTGAATATTATCAATCTCAAGGCGTAGATTTTAAAATTTACGAAAGGCCAAAGTCTAGGACAAAGCATAATACAAATCTTTTAAATTTGTTTGTTAGCCTTTTTATATTTGGCTTAATTAGTGTGGGAAGTGCTATTTTCTATCTTATTTTTAGTTTAGCAAAGATGACAACTGATGCCACAAATTTTGTTTATTACTTATTCCCTATAATAGCACTCGTTTATGTTGTTTATTCTTATTATAATTACAAAACAACTGTTAGCAAAGTGCCAAGTCAAATGTGGCATCCTGCTGTTGTGTGGAGTTTGTTTGCTTTGTTTATTGCGCTTATATTCTTAATAAATTTTGCCTGCGGTGTTTCTTTTACCGATCCTGTTACTTATTTCTCAACTATATTATTCCCTATTTATGTTTCTGGTTGCGCCACAGTGGGGATTTACTATTCACAGATTTATGCTTACAGAAAATATTGGAAATGATAAATAATCTTTAAAAGTTTGCACATAACACTAATAGGTTAAGTTTTAACAACTTAACTTATAGAGGAAAAACGCGTTTACTATTATTTAGACGCGTTTTTTCTTATTAAGCTTGAAATAAGCTCTACAATAACAAATATTGCCAACAAACAAAGTGAAAACAATAATATTTGCAACGTTGAGTTTTCAAAAAACAAACATATTATTAAAATAATTGAGCAAGCAACGGCACTTCCTAGGCAAATACCAATAAAACTTTGCCAAATTTTTAATGATGTAAAACCTGCTATTATACTTCCCGACCATACTCCTGTCATTGGCAACGGTATAGCCACAAACGTGGATAATAAAAAAATCTTTTTAAAGGTTGAAGAGGTTGTTGAAATTTTCTCTATCTTATTATGAAATCGATTTTTAGATATATTTTTAAAATATAAATTCTTAAGTTTTCTTGTTAAAAGTATAATGGGAATACATGGAATGATTGAACCAAGAAAAGCTGAAATGAATGCGACAAAAGGCGTTAAAGTATTTTCAGCAAGAAGCTGAGTTGACAATGCAAAAGGAATAGCTATTCTGCCCTCTAACCCAGGTATTAAAGCTATTATTAATGTCGCTAATAAAATGTTGTCAGAAAAAAATGATGCAATATTTTCCAAAATCATACTACAATTCATTTTATGAAAAATATCGCTTTTTAGAATATACAAATTTTATCTAAGAAATAAATTCTTGTTTAAGCAAATAAAATCTTGCTTTTTTATAATACATAAACAAGTAAAGAAAGATTAATTTTAACTGTTAAATTTTTGACATGCTAAAAAAGGAAATAAAAAAAAGAAAAACGCTGGTAAAATAATAATATACTTTATTGCGTTTTTCGTTTTTGGATCAAGATTTTTCTTGACCTGAGTTTAATTTGTTCTAAAAAAACAAATTTATGCATATAAAAAAAGGCCAAAATTTTGACCTTTAATTTATTTAGCTGTTTCTGAAAATCTCGATTCTCTAATAACGTTAACCTTGATTTGACCCGGATATTGCATTTCATCTTCTATACGTTTTGCGATATCTTTAGCTAAGAACATCGCATCGTTGTCAGATATTTGGTCTGGTTTTACAATTATGCGTACTTCTCTTCCCGCTTGAACTGCGAATGCTTTTTCAACACCCTTAAAGCTAGATGAGATTTCTTCAAGCTGTTGAAGGCGTTTAATATAATTTTCAAAGCTTTCGCGTCTTGCACCAGGTCTTGTGCTTGAAATGGCATCGGCTATTTGAACTATTACTGCTTCAACTGATTTAAATTCAACGTTAAAATGATGCGCTTCTATGCAATGGATAACAGCAGGATTCTCTTTATACTTTGTTGCTAAGTCCACGCCTATTTGAACGTGAGTTCCTTCAACCTCATGGTCAAGAGCTTTTCCAATATCATGTAACAATCCGCCTCGCTGTGCAATTTTAGCATCTGCTCCTAGTTCAGTAGCAATTTGTCCGGCTAAAATGGCTGTTTCTATGCTGTGTTTTAAACAGTTTTGGCCATAACTAGTTCTAAACTTTAAACGCCCTAAGATCTTTACTAACTCTGGATGAAGATTGTAAATGCCCACCTCTTCGCAGGCTTTATCTCCAGCTTCTTTTATTGCTTTGTCAACTTCTTTTGACATACGCTCAACTATTTCTTCGATCCTTGTAGGATGAATTCTGCCATCAACGATAAGTTTTTCCAAACTTAACCTTGCTATTTCTCTTCTAATAGGATCAAAGGAAGAAATAGTTATGCTTTCAGGTGTGTCATCAACAATGAGTTCAACGCCGGTTGCACTTTCAATAGCACGGATATTTCTGCCCTCTCTGCCGATTATTCTGCCTTTCATTTCATCTGTTGGAAGTGCTACTACAGAAACGGTCATTTCGGTTGATAAGTCCGTCGCACATTTTTGAATCGCGCTTGCAACAATGTCGCGAGCTTTTTTATCGCCTTCCTCTTTTGCTTGATCTTCGATTTTTCTAATGATGTTTCCGGCTTCTTTTTTTGCCTCTTCTGTCATATTTGAAACAAGCAAGTCCTTCGCTTCTTGTTTTTTCATGCCACTAATTTTTTCTAATGTGGCAAGCATGTCATTTTTAATTTTAATCTGTTCGTCAATCTCTTTCGTCAGTTTTTCTTTATCTTCAATAATACGTTGCTTTTCAGCTTCGATTTGCTCACTTTTTCTGTCAAGAGAAAGTTCTTTAGTTTCTATAAATTTTTCTCTTTCGGTCAGCCTTTCTTCTGATTTTTGAATTTCAATTCGCCTTTCTTTTAATTCACTTTCCACATCTTCGCGATATTTGTGGCTTGCTTCTTTTGCTTCCAATGAAGCTTCTTTTTTTATTGTCTTTGCTTCTGCGTATGCCTCTTCGATAATTCGAACAGCGTTCGATTTTGATTTACCGAGTTTTTTAGTTGCAATTAATTTATACAAACCTATTCCGCCACCGATTCCAACGGCGAAACAGACAAGTGCAATCACAACGGCAATCGCAGGAGTCACAGCACAAAGAATTGCTATGCTCATACTTTCACCCCTTTATATAAAATTTTGGTTATTAAAACCTTATCAAAATTATACCCTATTTTTTAGTTTAAGTCAAACAAAATTTTATTTAAATGAAATATGCATTAAATTAAGAATGAAAAATATAACATCAAATGTTAATATTTGAAATTAGCTAAAAATTCATTTTTAAATTCGACAAATCTATCCTCTAATATTGCTTTTCTTGCTTCGCCGGATAATCTTGTTAAAAATCTGAGATTGTGTATAGATAAAAGAGTCGCCCCGAGCATTTCACCAGCGATGATGAGATGTCTAATATAAGCGCGTGAGTAATGCTTGCAGGCATAACAATCGCACCCTTCTTCGATAGGTGAAAAATCCTCTTTATACTTCGCGTTTTTAATGACAAGACGTCCAGATTTAACAAAGGCGGTGCCATTGCGTGCAATTCTAGTTGGAAGGACACAATCCATCATGTCGATCCCTCTTGCAAAACCTTCAATTAAACAGTCAGGAGAACCCACTCCCATTAAATATCTTGGTTGCTTTTTTGGTAAAAGTGGTTGAATGTGCGAAAGCACGTCATACATAACACTTTTCTCTTCACCTACGCTCAAACCACCAATGGCTATTCCACATTTTGAATAAGGCAGGCAATCTTTGACGCATTCGGCTCTCAGATCCTTATAAACAGCTCCTTGCACAATTGGGAAAAGCATCTGCTTTTCATTTTTTTGCGCATTGTAACATCTTTCTAACCACAGTTTCGTTTTACGTTTGGCCTCCAATGCTTCTGTGTAGCTGACGTTTGCGTTGCTACAAACGTCGAGTTGCATTATTATGTCTGAACCAAGCTTATTTTGAATTTCTATGCATTTTTCTGGTGATAGAAACCGCCTTTCTCCATTTATGTGAGAAGAAAATTCTACACCATCATCTGTAAGTTTTCGTAGTTTTGCCAAACTAAAAACCTGAAATCCTCCACTGTCTGTAAGTATTGGTCTATTCCAATTCATAAACTTATGAAGACCTCCAGCTTTTTCAATCACGTTTTCCCCAGGACGTAAAAATAAGTGGTAAGTGTTGGAAAGAATAATTTGAGAATCTAAATTTTTCAGCATTTCTACAGTAAGGCCTTTTACGGTCCCTTGTGTCCCAACAGGCATAAAAACAGGCGTTAAAATATCACCATGAGGTGTGTGGAATATTCCAGCTCTTGCGCCAGTTGTAGGACATTGTTTTTGAATTTCAAAAGAAAAGCTCTTCATATTCGATCTCTCCATAAAAATATATAGTGTGTTTTATAACATTAACAATACAACATATTGTTCTATATAAAAAAGCAAGCATCTCCAAAACTGAAAAAACGATATTTTTCATTTATTGCTTCATTATAAACTTTCATTGTTTCATCTCGGCCTATGAATGCAGAAACCAGCATAATCAAAGTGCTCTCAGGCAAATGAAAGTTTGTTATCAAGCCAGTTGTTATTTTAAAATTATAAGGTGGATAAATAAAAATTTTGGTTTCGCGTTTTTGAGGAATGACTTTTCCCATTTCATCGCACGCGCTTTCTAAGACTCTAACACTTGTTGTCCCAACTGCAATTATTCTTCGTCCCTCACTTTTTGCTTGATTTAAAATGTCCGCATTATCTTTTGTCATTTCAAAAAATTCCGAGTGCATATCATGTTTTAAAATGTTATCTTCTTTTACAGGCCTAAATGTTCCTAACCCCACGTGAAGAAGTACTCGAACAATCTTAACACCCATTTCTTCTATTTTTTTAAGTAGTTGTGGAGTAAAATGCAAGCCCGCAGTTGGAGCCGCAGATGAACCTTCAACTTTTGCATAAACGGTTTGATATCTTGATTGATCTTTTAATTTTTCTTTAATATAAGGTGGTAAAGGCATGGTGCCTATTTCAGACAAGTGATGTTCGAAAACACCTTCATATTCAAATGACATTTCACACAGACCATCGTCGAGCTTTTTTGTTATAACACAACTTAAATTTTTGCTGAAAACTATTTTGTCTCCTATCTTTAAGCGCTTTAAAGGTCGAGCTAAACATTCCCAATTTTTTAGATCTATCCTTTTGTGCAACAACACTTCAATTTTTGCCCCACTTTCTTTGTAGCCATAAAGTCGTGCTGGTAAGACCTTTGTGTCATTTATCACAAGGATATCACCTTTTTTTAAATAATCTGTTATATCATAAAAATGTTTGTGTTCAATAACCTTTGAATTTTTATGATAAACAAGTAACCGAGAGTGATCACGTGGCTCTATCGGCGATTGTGCAATTAAATTTTCAGGTAAGTCATAGTAATAACTTTTTTTACTTAGTAAATCCATAAAATTCATCCATTAACAAAATTTATTGGTTTTCTTTTTTGTTCCCTTTTTTATTGTTTTCATTTTTATTGGCATATTCTTCACCAAGATGTTTATAGGCGAGTTCGGTTGCTATTCTTCCCCTTGGCGATCTTGCAATAAAACCAAGTTGTAAAAGATAAGGCTCGTAAACATCTTCAATTGTGGAGGCATCTTCGCTGATTGTCGCAGCAAGAGTGTCAAGCCCAACAGGACCTCCGCCAAATTTATGAATTATTGATGATAAAATTTTTCTATCAATGAAGTCTAGCCCTAAATCATCTATTTCCATTATATCTAACGTAGAATCTGCTATATTTTTTGTGATTTTACCTTCCCCTTTTACATCAGCATAGTCGCGAATTCTCTTTAACAATCTATTTGCAATTCTAGGTGTTCCACGTGAACGTTTGGCAATTTCCTCACTTGCCAAATCGTCAATTTCTACATTTAGTATTCTTGCAGAGCGGTTTATTATTATTTTTAACTCATCTGGCGAGTACAATTCCAGCCTACAAATAACTCCAAATCTGTCACGGAGCGGATTTGTTAACATTCCTGCCCTCGTTGTCGCGCCAATAAGAGTAAATGGTTGGATTTTGAGTCGCATATTTTTTGCCGAAGGCCCTTTGCCTACGATAAAGTCCAACGCAAAGTCCTCCATAGCTGGATATAAAATCTCTTCAACCGTCTTATGCAAGCGATGAATTTCATCAATAAACAAGACGTCATTTTCATTTAAATTTGTCAAAATAGCTGCAAGATCAGCTGCATGTTCAATCGCAGGTCCAGATGTTATTTTTAGTTGTGATCCAAGCTCATTTGCTATGATGTGTGAAAGTGTGGTCTTTCCAAGTCCAGGTGGCCCATATAACAAAACGTGGTCAAGATTTTCTTTTCTTGATTTTGCTGCCTTGATGTAGACGAGTAAGCTTTCAACAACCTTTTTTTGACCAACATATTCATCGAATGATGTAGGACGTAAGCTGTTTTCAATTTCTGCGTCAGTAAGATTTTTTGTGCTAGTTATGAATCTATCTTCCATCTTTAACTCCTGTACGATCTAAGTGATTTTGATATAATTTCTTCTGCGCAAACATTTGGCCCCGCATTGCTTTTTGCAAGTAAGTAAGCTTCGTTTTTGTTTATGCCAAGTGAAATAAGTGTTTCCACAGCGAGATTTAAAGCATCTTCGTCATATTCGAATTTTTGTGAGTTTGCTTCATTGTCGCTTTGGCAAGGCGACAATTTGTCTTTTAATTCCAAACATAATCTTTCGGCTGTCTTTTTGCCCAAGCCCTTTATTGATGAAAGAGCACGAACGTCTTCTTTAATTATTGAAATTATTAAATCTGACAGCGACATTCCTGACAGTATGCTTAAGGCTAATTTTGGACCGACACCAGACACCTCGATCAATCGTAAAAACAAATTTTTTTCTTCACTTGATGAAAACCCATATAATGAAACGCCGTCTTCTCTAACGGACATATGGGTTAAAATTTTTACTGTTTCACCATGTTCTGGTAATGATAAAAATGTGGTTTTAGAAATTGCCAAATCAAAACCAATTCCATTTACATCAATAGTCAAATTGTCTTCCCTTTTTTCTTCAATAACCCCGACAAAAAATGAAATCATATTTTTCTCCTTTATACTTTATTGATGTTAAGTCTAGGGCTGGTTTGAGCGTGTGTTAAAGCAACAGCTAATGCGTCAGCCGCGTCATCAGGTTTTGGAATATCTTTAAGACCTAATATGCTTTTAACCATAAATTGAACTTGTTTTTTTTCTGCTCTTCCCTGTCCTGTGAGCGCTTGTTTGATTTGCATTGGAGTGTATTCATATATATTTTCGCAGAACTTTTGAGCAGTTAGTAATATCACCCCTCTTGCTTCTGCGACTGGTATGATTGTCTTTTGATTTTTAAAATAAAAAAGCTCTTCTATGGCAACAGCATCTGGGCTATAAGCGTTAAAAAGTGAAATTAAAGCGCTTTCTATGTTTTTTAATCTTATAGCAATAGAATCTTCTTTTGGTGTCGTTATAACACCATAATCAATCACTTTGTTATCTTTTGTAGTGTCAATTACGCCGTAGCCTATAATAGCATAACCAGGGTCTATACCAAGAACTTTCATATAAAGAGTATAATATATTACAATAAACAAAGTCAAATAAAAACAAAAGTTTATGACTCATAAATAATCCATTTTTAAATTTATAAGTTATTTGTTTTTTATATTTCAAAAATAAAAAAACTTGTTTAACAAAACAAGTTTTAAATTTGATTTTGATTTATTATAAGTTTTAAATTTGATTTTGATTTATTACAAGTTTTAAATTTGATTTTGATTTATTACAAGTTTTAAATTTGATTTTGATTTATTCTTCATCAGGTAAATTGACATTGTGATAAACTTCCTGCACGTCGTCTAAATCATTTAAAACATCTAACATCTTTTGAAATGAAACAAGTTTTGATTGATCTAAATCGACATAAAGGTCAGGCACCAATTGAGATTCTGCCAAAACGATGTTGTAGCCTTTATCTTCAAGTGATTGCTTGATTTGAGTGACTTCGTTTGGTTCGGTAATGATTTCTATTTCGTCATCTTCCTCAATGACGTCCTTTGCCCCTAATTCAAGAGAGTCCATCATTAACGCATCACTATCAAGCCCTTCCTCTCGTGGAACTATTATAATGCCCTTTCTTTGAAAGAGGTAGCTAACACAGCCGTTTGAACCAAGACTGCCACCGTGCTTATCAAAAGCGTGTCTTACATCACCTGCCGTTCGATTTTTGTTGTCTGTGAGGCATTCTACGATCACCGCTGAGCCTCCAATGCCATACCCTTCATAGACGATTGATTCGTAGTTGACAGAACCTAGCTCGCCTGAAGCTTTTTTTATGCTTCTGTCGATATTGTCGTTTGGCATGTTGTTTTGCTTTGCTTTTGAAATAACATCTCTAAGTTTCGCGTTTGTTGTAGGATCAGGACCACCTGACTTGACTGCTACTGCTAGTTCACGTCCTATTTTTGTAAATATTTTGCTTCTTGCAGCGTCCATTTTGCCCTTTGTAGCTTGTATGTTGTGCCACTTTGAATGTCCTGACATATGTTTCCTCCTATTATTTTTTTGTTAATTCAAACATGATGATTGAACCACTAACGCCAGCGTTTAAGCTTTCAATACCGCTGTGCATTGGTATTGCAACTGATTCCTCACAAATGTTTCTTAGTTGCTTGCTAACTCCGTTGCCTTCATTTCCAACAACAATTCCTACAGGCTTTTTAGCAGAGTATGAAAATATATCTTTTCCTTGCATATCTGCATAGATCAAGTTTAATTTTTCTTTTAATGCAAAATTGCAAAAATCTTCTCTTTCCATAGCATGAATAGGAATTTGAAAAATTGCCCCTGCCGAGCTTCTCACAAGTTTTGAATTTGTAGGCTTGACACCAGAGAGAATAAAAACTCTTTCCATTCCGCTAGCGAGAGCGCTTCTAATGAGAGTTCCAACATTTCCTGGATCTTGCAAGCCGTCCAAAACTAAAAAATGATTTTTGGGAGTTTTCAACACATCTTGTGTGTATTCAACAATAACACACACATTTTGTGGTGTTTTAACGTCGGTTAATTCTTTTAATAAAGATTCGTCTGCGACAAAAGTTTCGCAATCAAAAGCCATTTGATTAAAGTCTTTTGTAATCAATGCTAATTTTGGTTTAATACCGCTGTTAATGGCATCTTTTATAATTTTGTAGTTATCTAAAAAAAGCAAAAAATCATTTTCTCTTTTTTGCTTTTTTAAATTTTTGACAAGTGTTTTGCTTGCCTTTTGCATGGTTAAGCTTTAACCTCATTTACAAGAGCAGTAAAAGCTGTTGGGTCTTTCACCGCAATATCAGCAAGCACCTTTCTGTTAAGGTCTATGTTTTTTGATTTCAATCCAGCAATGAATTTGCTGTATGAAATTCCGTTAAGTCTGCAAGCAGCGTTTATTCTTGTAATCCAAAGGCTACGGAAATCTCTCTTCTTTTGGCGACGGCCAATGTAAGCATACATTCCGCTTTTCATAACTTGTTCGCGTGCTACTCTGTAAAGTTTTGATTTTGCACCGCGATAACCCTTTGCTTGTTTTAAGATTTTTCTTCTCTTCTTCAATGCGTTTACGCTTCTTTTAATTCTCATCTAACACCTCTCTTATTTTCCAAGTAAGGTTTTGATATTGTCTGCATTCTTTCCGGCAATATATGAACCCTTTCTTAATTTTCTTTTTCTTGCTTGTGATTTTGTTGTCAAAAAGTGCCCTTTGGTTGGTCGAGCATATTTTACTTTTCCTGTTGCTGTAAGTTTAAAGCGCTTTTTAGCACCACTGTGTGTTTTTTGTTTTGGCATAATGTTTTCTCCTTTTATTTATTATTTTGTGGATTTACAACGGCTATAATGTTTTTTCCATTTACTTCTGGTTCCTTGTCGCAACTGCCATAACCAGAAAGTTTTGCTATAAAATTTTTCACAACATCAATGCAGGTTTTGGTGTAAGCTTGCTGTCTACCTCTCATGCGCAAAGTTATTTTAACTTTGTTTCCGTCAGTCAAAAATTTTATTGCATTTGTTACGCGATATGCTATGTCATGGTCACTGATAGTCATTGAAAGCTGAATTTCTTTTATCTCAATGGTTTTTTGGTTTTTGCGTAATTCTTTTTCTTTCTTAATACTGTCAAATTTATATTTACCATAGTCCATTAATTTGCATACCGCAGGTTTTGCTCCGCCATTCATGAGCACAAGGTCAAGGTCCTTTTCATCTGCGATTGATTGTGCTGATGCAAGTGACATAACTCCAAGTTGGGCTCCATCATCTCCTATTAACCTTACCTCATCAGCGGTGATTTGATCGTTGATTAATAATTCTTTAAAAATAGTCGTGTTCTCCTTTTATAAAAAAATTGGCAGAACGCAAAAGCTCCACCAAAACAACCCAATTATTATGCAAAAACGTTTGCAAAATTTGTTTGTAACACGGTCTAAATCTTGTAACTGTTTGACCGGTGAGAAGTGGTCTTCTGCTTTCGTCTTGACAATAATACCATATTGAAAATACTATTGTCAAGCATTTTTTGTATTTTATTTAAAAAAGATTTCATTATTTGATTTTAAAAAAGAAAAGTTTTTCTATAATTTTTCCAATTTTTAAAATGATTTTATTTGCATTTTTTATTGCACGTCCTTTCATTATGGCTTTAAAAAAAATAATTAAACCGGCTATTAAGGAACTTACTACGGTAGATATAATAACAATAATGCTTGGAGAAGATATGTTTTTTGACAAAGTCATTATTATGCATGCCCCTCCTGCTCCGCTCAAAATACCACATATATCTCCAACGACATCAGCACAAAATGAACACACTTTTTCCGAATTTCTGCACAGCTTGTGAGCGACCTGTGCACCCAACTGTTTTTTTTCAATAAGTTCTAAAAAAAACTTTTCATCGCAACTTGTAACTGCTATGCCAATCATATCAAAAACCACACTTACCGCAATAAATAACAAGATGAGAAATGTCGCCACAAGGACTCCTAATGTGCTTAATATTGATTGGCTTATGATTGAAAAGATGCTTGAAAGACACACAGACACGACGAACATCTTAACTGCCCAGCGATAACGTTTAAACTCTATGGATTGAATTTTAACATTTTTGTTTTTTTCTTGCACAAAATTAGTATATTTTTAGTCAAGTGCCAATATGAAAAACAAGAAAGAAAAGTTAAGAAAAACAGAAAAAAAAGTTATGATAAGGAAATTAAAAGTTATAAAAATAAAATAAAAAGTTATGAAAAACAGAAAGAAAAAGTTAAGAAAAACAGAAAAAAAAGTTATGATAAGGAAATTAAAAGTTATAAAAATAAAATAAAAAGTTATGAAAAACAGAAAGAAAAAGTTAAGATAAGTAAAAATAAAAAGTTAAAAAAATAGAAGGAATATGTTAATCAAAAAAAATAACACAAAAAAGTAGTTATATAATCATAACATAATAGTCGCAAATAACAAGTGTAAACTGTTAGTAAACTATAATTTCATCTAATTTTTTTGATAATGCTTCTTCACTAACAAAAAACTTTTCGCCGGTAGCGCGTATTGAAATTTCTATATTTCCATTTTCTATTGTCTTTGGACTGATTACTATTCGAACAGGTATTCCCATAAGTTCACTGTCAGTAAGTTTTGTTCCAGCTGACGCAATTCGGTCATCATATAACACTTCGAAGTTTTCCGCCTGAAGCCTTGAATACAATCTTTCTGCTTGTCTGCGCACATTTTCATCATCTAAACGCAAAGGGCACAGATAGATGTGCCATGGTGCAATCGCCATAGGCCAGCACAAACCTTTTTCATCACTGCTCTCCTCTGCTATGCTGGCTAGACATCTGCCAACGCCTATGCCATAGCAACCCATAATCGGATTGATAGTTGAACCATCTGGCAATGAAACAGTCAAGCCCATTTGTTTTGTGTAACGTGTGCCTAATTGGAAAATGTTTCCTATTTCAATTCCTCGTTTCACCAAAAGATTGTTGCCACAAACGGGACACTTTTCACCCTCTTTAACTTTTGATATGTCGACGTATTTTTCCGGGCGGACATCTCTTGTCATACTTACGCCTATAAAATGATAGCCTTCTTTGTTTGCTCCTGTTACAAAACTTTCTAAACCTTCTAAGGATTTATCATAATAAATTTCAGCATTTTCAATGTTTAAATTAATGCACCCTATATTCCCTTTGACAAGCCCACTTTCGCTTAAATCTTTTATTACAATATCTGCACCAACCAAAACTTTTAGTTTTGCTTCGTTTACCTCTTTGTCACCTCGTAAAAAAGCTATCACAACACGTTTGCTGTCACCTATTACTGCGTAACATACCGCTTTTGCAATTTGGTTTGGAGTCTTGTTTAAGTTTGAGCAAACTTCATCAATCGTTTTTGCTTCGCCGGTAAACACCTCAGTTTTAACACCAAATATATGTTCGTTTTCCTCTGGTATGGAAGATGCAACGTCGACGTTTGATGCAGTGTCACAATGTGGGCAGACGATGATGGTGTCTTCACCTATATCTGTGAGCAATTGAAATTCATCGGCAACCTTTCCCCCCATCATACCAGAATCAGAATGAACTGATATAACTTTTTTCATGCCCATACGGTTGAAAATTTTAAAATACGAATCATAGACTTTTTTATAATATTGTTCCAAATCCGTTTGATTTTCATGAAATGAGTAGGCATCTTTCATTGTGAATTCTTTCACCCTAATAAGTCCAGCTCTTGGTCGAGCTTCATCTCTGTATTTAGTTTGGATTTGGTAAATCATAAACGGTAATTGATCATAACTTTTTAAACTGCCTAAAACAGCATGTACGGCAGCTTCTTCGTGTGTCATGCCAAGTACCATGTCATGACCTGTTCTGTCCTTAAAACGCAAAAGCTCCTCAGCTATTGAGCTGTATCTTCCTGACAAGTCCCATAATTCTCTTGGCATAACCACAGGAAAAAGACATTCTTGTCCGTCAATTGCGTCCATCTCTTCTCGTATGATTTCTTGCAATTTTAAATTTATCCTTTGTGCTGGAGGAAGCAAAGTGTAAATACCGTTTGACACCTGTTTTATGTAGCCAGCACGGATAAGATATGCGTGACTTTTTGACGTCACACCTGCTGGCGCGTCTTTCAGCCTTTCACCTACAAGTTTTGATAGTTTCATTCCTCTTCCTCCATAATTAATCCATCGATAGTGTCTTTAATTGTCAACATCTTGCCTTTTACAACTTTTAAATGTTCATAGCAAAGCTTGATTAAGGTTGCTCCTTCTTCAAAAAGTTTCGAACTTTGGTCAAGTGTTATGTTTTGTGCAGAAAGTTTTTCGTTTATTTCGTTTAGTTTTTTAATGGCATCTTCGTAACTTAATTTTTCAGACATCTTTCACCTCTTCTGGTTTAGCAATAACCTTGCCATCGTAAAATAATATTTCTAATTTTGATGATAACACAATATCTTTTGCCTTGTCAACAACTTTGCCATTTTGTTCAATTTTTGCAAATCCTCTTTTTAAAATTGCTTTTGGATCAAGGCCAATTAATGTCTTATCTAAAAGCCCAAGTTCATATTCTTTGTCGCGCAAAATTGCTTCAGCGTTTTTTAAAAAATTATCTTTCGCTGTTTTCAACTTTGTGGTAAAATCAAAATCAATTCTTCGAATATTATTTTTAAATGTATTAAGCAGGTTTTCAAATTGTGTTTTTCTTTTACTTACATCCTCTGTCAACAGTTCAGCAGCCGCAGAAGGAGTTGGTGCTCTTAAATCACTGACAAAATCTATTATCGTAAAATCTGTTTCATGCCCAACGGCAGATATTATCGGCTTGTTGCAAGCAAAGGTTGCTCGTGCGACCCGTTCGGTGTTGTAAGCACTCAAATCTTCCATAGAACCTCCGCCTCTAGCGACTATTATGACATCAATTTTGTCATAATTTGACAGAGTTTCAATAGCCCTTGCAATTTCCTCATCAGCATTTTTGCCTTGAACCTTCGTTGGATATATGGCAATGTTTACGGCAGGGTTCCTACGAGAGCACACACTGTAAATATCATGAATTACTGCACCTTCCTTAGATGTGATAACTCCTATTGTTTTGATATTCTTTGGAATAGGCTTTTTGTTTTTTGGGTCGAACATACCTTCTTTTTCTAATTTTTCTTTCAGCATTAAAAATTGTAAATATAGCTGGCCTTGACCAAATTTTTCCGCTTTATTAACAACGAAAGAAAGTTTTCCGCCTTTGACGTAGTAGTTTGGCGAACCTGTCACCGTTATCTTGCTTCCCTCTTCAATATCTTCAAAGATTTGGCTTATAAAAGAAACACAATTAATAGCACTATTTTCGTCTTTCAAAGAAAAATAAACCGCACCTCTTAATCTAGTTATGCCAAAAACTTCTCCAACAATTTTTATGTTATGGAGAAGTTCTTCTGCATCAAAAATTTGTTTAATATAAGTGCTATATTGAGTTACTGTAAGAGTGTTAAGTGGCATTTAACTCTCCTTTAATGCAGAGCTAAGTACGCCATTAATAAAACGAGGAGAATCATTTGTTGAATAAATTTTTGCAATTTCTACCACTTCATTGATAACAACAGGTGCAGGAATGCTAAGATATTCAATTTCAGTTATTGCTTCAAAAAGTAACGCTAAATCAATTTTATGAACACGATCTAACGAATAATCAACTAATAGCTTTTGTATTTTGTTTTCAATTTTATCCTTATTTTTTAAATATGCAGAAAAAATTTGTTGAGCAAAATCTTTGTCTTTTTCATTCAATTCTGCCAACAATTCTTCATCTTCTGGATTTTCAGTAAAAAACCTTTCAAAGATCATCTTAAAGGCTTGAACACGCGAATTACGCCTCATTCTAAACCCCGCTGTCGATTCTGTCGCAAATTACGTCGATGATGTGAACGTTTATGTTTGACGTTTTAATTTCTACCATACTAGAAAGGTTGTTTTTAATGTTTTCTTGAATTTTAAAAGCTAGTTCTGGCACGCTTTCGCCAATATAAACATCAACATAAACATCAACCTTTACCGACCCATTAGCGTCAAATCTAACTATAACGCCTTCACTTTCTTCGTCCTTTAAAAGTCGTTTAAACCATGAAGTTTTTCTTTTTGATAATCTTGCGACGCCTTTTATTTCTTTTGTTGCAAGGCTGACTATTGAAGCTAGAATAGCTTTGTCGCAAGTTATCTTTCCACCTTCTCCATAAAGTTTTGTGTCTGCCATAATAATCTCCCAATCTACGAGAACATTATAGCATAATTAATTTTAATTGCAAACTATATAACTGGAATAACATCAATATTTTCTAATCCAAGACCTAAATAACTTTCAGATATTTCAATAATTTGAGCATTTTGAGCTTCTGTCATGGTTGCGGAATCGATCATAATTGTAACTTTTGTTGGTGATATGGCTATAACGCAATCATCAAACCCAAGTCCTTTAATAAGCCCTTCCACTTTTAATTCTGTGTCCATTTGAGCGATCAAAGCTTCTCTAGCAGCTGTGGCACTAGCAATTTCCTCAGCAGATGCTGTTTCGCTACTAGCTATTGCTTCATAATACAAGAGCATCTGATCTCTTTGTGATTCTCTGTCCTGTCTGTAAGCAGCAAAATATGAGGTTGTAACTGTTGAACTTACTGGTGTGTCATCAACCGAGTTGTTTAATGCAATGTTAAGATATCCCGTAACACCCAATAGGACTATCATAACAGCGACAATGATAATTTTTGTTCTTTTTTTCATTTTATTCTCCTTTTAAGAACGCGCTAAAATAATAATGTTGTCGTTTGAAACTTCGACCGCCGAATTTATTGCATTTAATAAATTTAGCTTCACTGTGATGTCATCTGCACCACTGGCAGTAACTAAAACACCTTTTATTGTTGGAAAGATTTCTTGTGTGAGCACAGGCTCGCCATTAACAAGCACAACCGATGTCGTAGTTTGAGTGCCAGATGAAGTTTCTTTGACGCTTTCTTCGGTGGCGTAAACATATTCGAATCCGTTTTCTAACGTGATTGCAACGCTCACCTCTCCTGCGCCTTTCACCGTTGAAAGAAGATTTTCAAGCTTATTTTCAAGCGAAATAGCATACTGCTCAGCAGAAGATGTTGCAATCGTTTGATTTTCTGTTTGCTCCTTTGAACCGCCCTGGAAAGAAAAGTAAACGGCAAGAAGGATAAGAGCAAATAAGATGGCCAGTCCTATTTGCACCTTTCTGTTCGTTTTTAACAATGAAACAAGTTTTTCAAATTTTTCTGAAAACTTATTTTTCAAAGTGCACCTTCCTTTCTTCGACGTTCGCATAAGAGATGATCAGCTTTAAAATCTCCTTTTCGATGTCTATAATATTTGTATGTTCAGCCTTGTCCGTTATGACTAAATTTGAAAGTTCGACATATATCGCATCGACAACAAACGACGTTGAATAGTTGTTGCATGAAACGCTAACATCAACATTGTCGTATCCAGCCTCGTTTATAGCCGTGACTAGCTCTTGTTGAAGCGCTTCAGTTTTATAAACGTTTAATTGAAACAGATAATCTTCTTGCAAAGTGTATTCTTCTTGGGTAATTATTTGTGAATAATCAAACTTTTTCCCCACCAATGATGGTAGTGGTGCAACAATAACGAGAACAACCAAAAAAGAAAATATGGATCGAATATATTTATTAAGAGAGCCTTCTGGTAAAATTAGTTCAACTATTACTGAGATTATGACTATTCCTGCTATTGACAATATCCAACTCGAAACAGAAGAAAACATTTTGCCCTCCTACAATAGATTTGCGCTACACATAACAAGCCCTGTCAAAAGAGTGTACATAAATGAAACTGCTACTAAAAAGGAAATCAACAAAGTCATATTTTTTGATAGCGTGTTAACAAAAGATGCGATCTTTCCATCGCCGAGTGGCTCAATAATACCAGCCATGAGTTTTAAAGCCAACATAAAAATTACAAGTTCTAAAATTGGTGAAAGAATTGTGCCAGCTAGGAGCAATAACCCTGTTGCCCCTATTGCATTTTTTATTAAACTCGAAGAAGCGAGTAAGATGTAAAAACCATCTGATATATACGAGCCAATTAGTGGAACATAACTTTTAATTGCAAATTTTGCTGTTTTAATGGACAAACCATCAACTGCGCCTGCAGTTATTCCTTGAATTGTAGCGAAGCTTATAAAAACAGTAAAAATTATTCCTACTATCCATTTAAACAAAGAGTGAATAAAAGAAATGAGTTTGTCGAGTTTTACGTTATTTGACAAATTTGAAACGAGTGCTAGAACAGTCGAAATTAAAAATAGTGGCAATAAAATTAATGTGAATATGTTAACTATAAAACTTGAAAGTAACGCCATGGCAGGCTGGTAAACTGAAACTGAAACATTTCCTTGAACGGCCGTTAACATGGTGAGTAGAATTGGAAAAACAGCGTCCATTTGCGATTTGATTGAATTTAGGGTGTTTGAAGTCAATGTGATCATTCGCATGACGATTGTAAATATTAAAATTATTACAACTCCATATGTTACAAAATGTATCACAGAGCCTATTGACTTCTTTCCTAAATTTGGTTTCAAATTTTGTATCATTCCACCCAAAATTGAAACTGCGATTATTGTTGCGATTAAAGGTAAAAAATTTAATATTCCATCAAATACCAGGTTAAATATTGCCTGCCATATTGACGAGGAGTCGTCGGCAAATTCTCCATTAATGATTGAAACCAGCTTGTCAAAAAAGCTCATTTCTCCAAAAAGTTCTGAGGCGTTTTCAGAGTTTTCTAGTATTTCTTCTAATTCTGACAGATCTAAGTCGCCTAATTGGTCGTTTATTGATTGATCAAGTTCTTCTTGAATAGTGTCTTCTTCTGACGTAGCAAAACATGCCTTGTTAGGCGAATTAAAAAAGGCGGAGGAAAAAAATAAGGAGCCACTTAACAAAACAAAACTGAAAAATAAAATGATTACTTTTTTCATGTTGGCAACAACTCCAATACAATGTTAATAATGTTTGTTACAATAGGTATGGCCATTATGAGTATTACAATTTTTCCGCCGAGAAGTATTTTGTCTCCAAGTCCACTACTGCCAGCATCTGCGCATAGACTTGCAGAAAATTCTGTTAAATATCCTATTCCTATGATTTTGAAAACCAGAGCCAAAAGGTTGCTGTTAACTCCTGTCCTGTTTGCGATAGAAGTAATAAGTGAAATAGCACTAGTGATTGATGAAAGAATCATCACCAAAATTATGACGCCACCAACAAGAGAGATTATCATAGCAAAATCAGCACGCACCGGTTTTAAAATCAACACTGCTATGCATGTTACTAGTCCCACTCCAATAATTTTGAAGATAAGTTCCACTTGCGCCTCACTTCTAATATTTTCATCAACCAAAATCGAACATGGTTTTTATCGTTCCAAACAGATCACCAATTAAAGACAACACCATAACCAAAACAATAACCAATCCTGCAAGTGTTGCCAAAGTGCCTATCTCGTCTTTGCCTGTTTGCTTTAAAATTTGAGTAACCACTGCTGTTAAAATGCCAATAGCTGCTATTTTAAAAATAATTTCGACACCCATTAAATTCCTCCTACAACATTATTACAAGCAAAAACAGCCCTGCTACTATGCCCAATTTAACACACAATGAGCCATATTTTTTGTTTTCGTTTGAACATTTTGTTAGAGAGTCATCAAAACGTTTTGAAAAGTTTGCTATTTCTTTGCTTTGACCTAGAACATCGCTTCTTCCCAATGATTTAAAAAATAAAAAAATTGTTTCTTTTTCGTCTGGCTTTAAAAATTGTATATTTTTAAAAAGTTCTGTTTGCTTTAATTCTAAATTTCCGGACAGATATGCTAAAAAATTTTTGTCCAAACCAAACAGATGCTTTTTGTTTTTTTCGTCCATATCTTCAATCAGCTTTTTTAATCTCTCTCTTGAAAAGTTGATTTCAACATCAAGCTTTTGCGCGAACATAATAAGAGCGGAGTAAAAATTTTGACGTCTTTTATACCTAAGTGAAAGAAAATAGCCAACGCCTACACAAAAGACGAACATAATTGCCATAATCACCCATTTCATACATTACCTCCTAAATTACCAACGCATCAAACGAGAAAGGTTTTCATCAAACACTCCTTCAAGCGTTCCCGGTCCTTCGCGCATAGACAACAAAACAAATCTTTTAAAGATTTTTTCTTCTAAGAGTTCTTTAAATGCCTGCTTTCGGGCAAATGCTTCAATGCTGTCAGAATGAACAGACGCGATTATTTTTACACCTGAATTTGAAGCATATTTGACAGCTTCAATGTCTTCCCATTCTCCTAATTCGTCTGTAACGATGACGTTTGGAGCAAGTGATCTTATTCCATTTTCAAAACCTAATTTTTTGCTAGAAAAACTTATTATGTCCGAAAAAATTCCTAATCCTTTCCCAATGTTTAGTTCGCCTCTTTCATCAAGGACTAAAATGTTGTATGCGAGATTTCTTTCTGACAACTGCCAAACAAAATCACGCAAAAAAGTCGTTTTTCCAGCGCCAGGTGGAGAAATAATGAGTGTGTTTAATATTCCCGTATCTTTCACGATTGAGGAAAAGACTTTGAGAGAGCAATTTCTAATTTCATGTGGCAATCTTATGTTTATAGAAGAAAAAGAGGTCATCGTTTTTAAAAAACCATTTTCCTCTACAACATTGCCAGCAAGTCCAATTCTGACCCCTTCGCTTGTCACAATATATCCCTTTTTAATTTGTTCATTGACTGAATATATTGAACATTCACTTGCCCTAAAAACGATTTCTTCTATCATAGAACGATTGCAAAAAATAGCTTTGTTAAGGTCTTTGCATGGCCCATTGTCACCTAAAAAAAACTTTTGGCCGCAACTTGATAAAAGCACAGGCTTGTCCATTCTTAATCTTATTTCATTAAGCCGTGAAAAACCCACCTTATTGGCAATTGGAATGTATATTTGATCAGGCAATATTCCCTCCAGCATCTTCGCCTCCTAGAAATATATATGCCTAGACTTTTTTTGTATATGAAAAACTAAATTGCAAATTTTGTCATATTAAAAGTTGGAATTTATTCTTCTTTTAAAAACCAATATTGATTAAAATTAATAAAGATATAAAATAATATGGTTA
>CASFYE010000001.1 GCA_949298925.1 uncultured Bacillota bacterium | reverse complement strand
CTTCCTCTCGCTGTTTTGATGGAAGGCGGTAAAATTATACTTAAAAGAATTTAATTTACATTTGTAAAATTATGCAAAACCGTTGACAAATTTTGGCGACTGTGATATATTTACTTAGTCGCCAAATTGCGTGCGGGTGTAGTTCAGTGGTAGAACCCCAGCCTTCCAAGCTGGTTGCGAGGGTCCGATTCCCTTCACCCGCTCCAACGGGCTTCCATAGCTCAGCTGGATAGAGCAATGCCCTTCTAAGGCAGAGGTCGAAGGTTCGAATCCTTCTGGGAGCACCATATGGTGGTCGTAGTTCAGTTGGCAGAACGCTAGATTGTGGCTCTAGAGGTCAAGGGTTCGATTCCCTTCGATCACCCCATATTTAATTTGACGCCACTTGATGGGGTGTCGCCAAGCGGTAAGGCATTGGACTCTGACTCCAACATCCGTAGGTTCAAATCCTACCACCCCAGCCAATGCAAATTACTGCTAGGAAATTTGCACAAATCAATTACCGAAGATGGTCCACTAGCTCAGTCGGTAGAGCACTTGACTTTTAATCAAGGGGTCCCGGGTTCGAGCCCCGGGTGGGCCACCAAACGCATGGCGTTTTGCACACCCGGTGCTTGCAAAGTTTTCAAACTTTGCACCGCATTCTGCGGAGGAACCCGGAACATCCCGGTTGAAATCTCGGGCAGGAGAGAATGCGTGAGATTTGATAATTCAAAAATTCTTCTTTTAACCTTTTGCACTTAATATACTCGTCGTGGCAATCAAAATTTACTATTTACTTTAAATTCAATTGATGGGGTGTCGCCAAGTGGTAAGGCACAAGACTTTGACTCTTGCATTCGTAGGTTCAAATCCTGCCACCCCAGCCATACTCGGTTTGTCCGAGTTTTTTTATATGCAGGATTTGAACCTACGGTTCACCCCTTCGGGCGGGGAATAAAGCGAGTTTATTCCCGTCTTTGGCTAAAAACAAGCACACGGGCTTGTTTTTTTAACGCGTCGACCCTGTTGCTCTAAGCAATTTGTAAAGTTAAAATATTCATATAATTCGACAATACTTAAAATTGAATATATGAAAAGTAATTCAAAATAAATTAATGTTTTATGAAATATTGTTTTGTAAGTAGTTTTTGTGTTATAATCAATTGGGAGTTTGTATGAAGACTTATACACATTTATATAAAAATGGAGCAAAAATAATATATATTTACGACAAAAATCGTGGTATTACTGAAAATGAAATTATTTTCAAGGTCGGTGCAGTTGATGAAAAGAAAAAGGGTGCATTGCATTGTTTTGAGCATATGGTTTTTAAAAGCACTTTAAATATGAGCGATGAGCAAAGAAAAACAATTCAAAATCAACTATGTTCAAATTCAAATGCTTACACATCGATGAGAAAAATAATGTTTGATTATGATTGTTTGAACGAACATTTTGAAAAAGGGTTCAGTGTTTTCGCGGAAGGAATTACTATGCCTAAATTCGACAGAGAAGAACTTAGAAAAGAAAAAATGGTAATCTTGCAAGAGCTTTCCTTAGCCAATTCCATGCCGGAGAAAAAATACAAAGAAAAAATATTTTTGGATTTACATACAAATAAGCCATATAAGCAAAGAGTTATTGGCACAAAGTCTAGCATTAAATCTATCACAGTGGACGATTTGAATCAGGTAAAAAGTTTGTTGACTCCTGACAAAATGTTTGTCGTTGGAATTGGTGGAATCAAATTTAAAAAATACAAACAAATTTTAGAAAAAAATCTTCAAAAGTTTCTTTTCAATCAAAATTTTACATCTAACGAACAACCATTGCCTTGTTTTATCGAAAAACCAAAGTATATTGTTAAAAAAAGAAAAGGGGAGAATACTAAAATTTGCATTTATATTAACAATTTTACTGTTTTTGATCATCGCGTAGATGCGTTGAGATTTTTTCAATTGGCATTGCGTCCGCGTCTTTATTCTGAAATAAGAACAAAACTAGGACTCGTTTACCAGATTCATGTTAAAACTAATTGTGATGACAAGGGGGGCAGAATAGAAATAGATTTTTCATCAAGTGCCTATGATGTAAAAAAAATACTTTCATTAATTAAAAATGAAATTAAAAAAATAGCAGAACATGGATTGACAGAAATAGAATTTGAAAGAGGTAGAATTGCCACCAAACGAGAAATAGTTAAGTGGGAAGATCCTGCGAATTTGTTAAATAAACTGACGATGGACCAGATTTTATATGGCAGGATAAGGAGTAAAAAAGAGATTGAAAAAAATGCGTATGATGTTGACAATGAAAAAATAAAGGATTTGGCAAGATATATCATAGAAAACAAAAGTTTTATTGTTTTAGGAATTGGCACGAATATTAAAATGTCGGATTTAAAAGTTTTTGAAAAATAATAATATGTTATTTCAAAAACTCTAAATTTGCGAGTGGAACTTTTTTCCACTCGCTTTTTGTTGTAAAAATTAAACTTGTAAGTCAACGACAAAATTAAAAAAAAACTTATAAAAAGTTGTAAAATTATTTTGAAAAAACTGGCGATTTTTGTATACTACTAAGGTAACACAAAAAAGGAGATTTTTATGAAAAAATTTGTTTATGCATTTAAAGAAGCCGATGGGAAAAACAAAGCGCTTTTCGGCGGAAAAGGATCTAACCTTGCTGAGATGACAAAGCTTGGTATGCCTGTGCCACAAGGGTTTATTGTTACCACTGAAGCTTGTACTCAATACTATAATGATGGAAGAAAAATCAATGATGGAATAATTAATCAAATCAATTCAAAACTTAATGAGCTTGAAAAAATCACTGGAAAGAAATTTGGGGATAAGAAAAATCCTCTTCTTGTTTCTGTTCGTTCTGGAGCAAGAGTTTCTATGCCAGGGATGATGGACACAATTCTTAACTTGGGGCTTAACGATGAAGTTGTTGAAGGACTTGCTGCTTTGACAGGCAATCCAAGGTTTGCTTATGATTCTTACAGAAGATTTATTCAAATGTTTTCTGACGTCGTTATGATGCAGGACAAATCTAAATATGAAAGAATTCTTGACAGCATCAAAGAGAAAAAACATGTTCAATTTGATAAAGACCTTTCTGCTGAGGACTTAAAAGAAATAGTAAAATTGTTTAAGGACCTTTACAAAAAAGGACTTGGAAAAGATTTCCCACAAGATCCAAAAGTTCAACTTATAGAAGCTGTTAAAGCTGTGTTTAGATCTTGGGACAACGACAGGGCAAACGTTTACAGAAGAATGCACGACATTCCTTATGAATGGGGGACAGCTGTCAACGTTCAATCCATGGTGTTTGGTAATATGGGAGATGATTGTGGAACGGGTGTTGCTTTCAGCCGTAACCCTGCAACCGGTGAAAACGAATTTTATGGTGAATATCTCATGAACGCGCAAGGTGAAGACGTCGTTGCGGGCATTAGAACACCTATGCCAATAGCTGAACTTAAAAAACAAAATCCAGCAGTTTATAAGCAATTTGTTGACATTGCTAAAAAACTTGAACAACACAACCATGATATGCAAGATATGGAGTTTACTATCGAGAAAGGCAAACTTTATATGCTTCAAACAAGAAACGGGAAGAGAACAGCAAAAGCCGCTTTAAAAATCGCCGTTGATTTGGTTAACGAAAAAATGATTTCGGAGAAAGAAGCCCTTGCAATGATCGATCCAAAGCAATTGGACGCATTGTTGCACCCTCAATTTGAAGCTGCTGCTCTTAAAAAAGCAAGGGTTTTAGCAGAAGCACTTCCAGCTTCTCCTGGCGCAGCTTGTGGTAAAATTTGCTTTACAGCAGAGCGCGCAAAAGAAATGGCAGCGAATAAAGAAAAGGTTGTTTTGGTTCGTTTGGAGACGTCTCCAGAGGACATTGAAGGTATGGCAGCATCTCAAGGTATCTTGACTGCACGTGGTGGAATGACTTCACATGCCGCAGTTGTTGCTCGTGGTATGGGAACAGCTTGCGTTGCAGGTTGCAGTGCAATCAAATTTGCTGATGACGAAAAATCATTCACTTTGCGTGGGAAAACTTTTAAAGAAGGTGACTTGTTGTCTTTTGATGGTTCTACTGGTAAAATTTATGATGGCGCTGTTGCTACTGAGCCAGCAAAGATTTCAGGTGAATTCGCTACAATTATGCAATGGGCAGACAAATACCGCAAACTTCAAGTGCGCACAAACGCTGATAATCCAAGAGATGCAAAAGTTGCGTTTGATTTTGGCGCAGAGGGAATTGGTCTTTGCAGGACAGAACATATGTTTTTTGAAGCTGACAGGATAATGGCAGTTCGCGAAATGATTGTTGCAACAACTGTTGAAGAAAGAAAAAAAGCATTAGCTAAACTTCTTCCTATGCAGAAAAAAGATTTCAAAGGGCTTTATACTGCAATGCAAGGCAAACCTGTTACGATTAGATTTTTGGATCCACCTCTTCATGAATTTTTGCCTCATACTGATGACGAGATTAAAGCTCTCGCAAAAGAGATGGGTTTGACATTTGCAAGTTTGAAACAGACTGTTGTAGGTTTGCACGAATTCAACCCAATGATGGGACATCGTGGTCTTCGTCTTGCTGTAACATATCCAGAAATCGCAGAGATGCAAACACAAGCAGTTATTGAAGCTGCAATCGAAGTTAAGAAAAGCAAAGGCTATGACATTGTGCCTGAAATCATGATTCCACTTACTTGTGATTCAAAAGAATTCAAATACGTTCGTGATATAGTTGCTAAGAAAGCAGATGAAATCATTGCTAAGAAGAATGCAGATTTACATTACAAAATAGGAACGATGATCGAAATTCCTAGAGCTGCCTTAACAGCAGACGAAGTTGCTAAAACAGCAGAATTCTTCTCATTTGGGACAAACGACTTAACGCAAATGACTTACGGATTCAGCCGTGATGATGCAGCAAAATTTTTGGACGTTTACTATCAAAAGAAAATTTTTGAAAGCGATCCTTTTGCAAGATTAGATCAAAATGGTGTTGGAAAACTTGTTAAAATGGCAGCTGACCTTGGCAGAAGCACAAGGCCAGATATAAAACTTGGAATTTGTGGTGAACATGGTGGCGATCCATCAAGTGTTGAATTCTGCCACAATGCAGGATTGAATTATGTTTCATGCTCACCATTTAGAGTGCCTATTGCTAGACTTGCTGCTGCACAAGCAAATATTAAAAATCCTAGAAAATAAATAAAAAATACTGACTAAAAAGTCAGTATTTTTTCATACAAAAACAATTTTTAAATTTATTATTAATTTTTTTGCTAAAAATTTTTACTTTTTTCTTTTTTTAAACTTTTACATCATTTTTATGCTTTACTTTTTTCAATGTTTGTGTTAAAATATTCAAGTAAATTTAATTTTGAGGTGAAAAATATGATGATAGAACCGCCAATTGACGACTTGGTTAGAAATGCTGGAGGCAATAGATATGTGCTTTGCACTATTATTACTAAAAGAGCAAAGGAAATCGCAACAGTTCATAGATTAGAGCTTGAAAATATGGATAAAAAAGCTATAAGTCTTGCTTGTGAGGAAGTTTTCCAAAAAAAAGTTGTGCCTAGCGAAATTTAATTTTTTATTCTGACCTTATTAGAGGTGCGCTTCTTTTGAGATTTACTTTTTTTGTTTTTTATGATATAATGCTATTGCTTCACAGCAATAGTTTTTTTTAAGGATATTATGTTCGCGTCAGTAATTATTGATCAGGATACGAAGGCACTTGACAAGGTTTTTGATTATCGTGTTCCTGATAAGATTGAAATTCAAAACGGGGATCGTGTGTTAGTTTCATTCGGTGCTAGAATGATGCAAGGATTTGTTGTTGAATTAAAAGAAAAAACTGATTATGATGAAAAAAAAATAAAAAACATAGTTGCTAAAATGGACGAACAACCGATTATTAAACCAGAGATGTTGCAGTTAATGAAATTTATGTGCGAAGAATTTCATCTAAGACTTACAAGTGTTTTAAAACTTTTTATACCTAGCGAAATTAGAGAGGGTAAAATTAAGGAGTTGTTTGTAAAATGGGGAAAACTATCAAAAAGTTTTTCGGCTGAACAAATTAAAAATGCCAAAAGTCAAAAAAAAGCGGTAGAGGCATTGCAAAACAAAGCTAGAATAAAAATAGTTGATTTAAAAAAGGAATTTGGTCAAAGTGCGGTGAAGGCTTTGATAGAAAAGGGCATCATAGAAATTGAAATGGAAAGATGTTTGCGAAAACCTTTTTCCTCACAACAAGAAGATAAAAAAATTATTTTAAACGAATTGCAAAAAAGAGCAGTTGAATCTGTTGGCGAAAAGGGTGTTTATCTTTTACATGGTGTTACTGGAAGTGGAAAAACAGAAGTTTACATGAATTTAATTGCACGGGTTTTAGAAAAAGGGCAAAATGCCATAATGTTGGTTCCAGAAATATCTTTGACGCCTCAGGTAATGGCAAATTTTAAATCGAGATTTGGTGACAATGTGGCGGTTTTACACAGCAGTCTTTCAGCTGGGGAAAGGTTCGATGAATGGAAGCGTTTGTTTTTTGGCGAAGCACGTGTGGTTGTTGGTGCGCGTTCTGCTATTTTTGCACCACTCGACAAGGTTGGAATTATTATCATAGACGAACAACATGAACAATCCTATATTTCGGAGTCAAATCCACGATATGACACTTTTGAAATTGCTAAATTTCGAGCCGAATATAATAATTGTCCGCTTGTTGTTGGAAGTGCTACTCCAAGTGTTGACATCTATGAACAGGCAAAGCATGGCGATGTTAATTTGATTGAGATTCCTACAAGAGCCAATGGTAAGGAACTACCAAAAATACAGATTGTGGATATGATGAATGAGCTTAGAGTGGGCAATTCTGGTATTTTTTCCTCACAGCTTTTATCTGACCTTGCCAATGTCATAAATGAAAAAAAACAAGCCATGATCTTTATTAATAGACGTGGGTTTTCTTCATTTATGATGTGTAGAGAATGCGGATATGTTGCAAAATGTGAGGCGTGCGATGTAAATCTCGTTTATCATCGAGAAGACAACAGATTAAAATGCCATTACTGTGGAAAACAATATCGAGCATTGGACCGTTGTCCAAATTGCGGATCTGATAAAATAAAACAGGGGGCTGTGGGGACCGAGAGAGTTGTTAGTGAATTAAAAGAAATTTTTCCAAATGTGAAAATTTTAAGAATGGATAATGACACAACTTCACGAAAAAACGGTCATGAGAAAATATTAAGCGAATTTCGAGAAAGTAAACCTGCAATATTGGTGGGTACACAAATGATTGCGAAAGGACATGACTTTGAAGATGTTGTTTTGGTGGGAATAATAGATGCCGATCAGAGTTTGTATCGAGGAGACTATCGTAGCACGGAAAGATGTTTTCAGCTTATTACACAGGTTTCAGGGAGGGCAGGAAGAAGCCAAAGCGAAGGGAAAGTTGTTTTACAAACATATTCACCGAGACACTATGTTTACAAATTTGCAGCAAATTACGATTATAAAGGATTTTTTAAAAAAGAAGAGAATTTAAGAAAAACTGCACTTTTCCCACCTTTTTCTAAAATTATTCGTATTTTGTTTGCGCATCCAGATGAAAATGTTGTGCGAGATGAACTTAAAATGTGTTATAATAAATTGTTAAAGGTGCGTGAAAAATATTTTGACGAGATAATATATATGGACGCAATGAAGTCACCTGTTAAAAAAATTAAAAATTCTTTTAGATATCAAATTGTGATACGCCTGCTACTAAAAAACAGTCGAGAAATAGAAAATGAAATTTTTAAGTGCACAGATGATAATTTAAAGTCCAGCGTGTTTTTTGAAGTTAACCCTGAAAGCATGAGTTGAGGAGAGAAGATGGCAAAAAGAAAAGTTTTAAAATATGGAGATGAACGACTGAGAAAGGTGGCAAAGCCTGTTACAGATTTCGATGAGGACTTGTTTGAATTGTTAGATGACATGCGCGACACTATGTATGCAAACAATGGAATGGGGCTTGCCGCTACACAAGTAGGGGTCTTAAAACGAGTCGTGATCATGGATCTTGGTGGAAGTTTTTATGAACTTATCAACCCTGAAATAGTTTCTAGTGAGGGTGAGCAGGAAGAAGAGGAAGGGTGTTTGAGTGTTCCAAATTTCTCAGATATTGTAAAAAGGCCGGCTAAACTCACCGTAAAAGCCAAAGACAGATATGGCTACAGTATTCAAATAAGCGGTGAAAAATATTTTGCACGTTGTGCAAGCCATGAAATTGATCATTTGAATGGCATTTTGTATGTCGACAAAAGTAAGCACAACGAAAAATATTTTAATAAGTATGGGAAAAAATGAAAATTTTGTTTTTGGGTTCGCCACTGTTTGCTAAAAATGTTTTAGAATGTTTGTATAATGCGCAATATGAAATTGTCGCTGTCGTTTGTCAACCAGATCGCAAGGCTGATAGAGGGGGCAAAATTCATATGCCAGAAGCGAAGATGTTTGCTTTAGAAAAAGGGATAAAGGTTTTGCAGTTCGAAAAGGTAAATCAACATATTGAAGAAATAAAAAAATTGGATTTTGACCTTTTTGTTACCGCATCGTTTGGGCAAATATTGTCGCGGGAATTTTTAAATCTTGGATTTGGCATAAATGTTCATCCTTCGCTTTTACCTGATTTGAGAGGCGCTACGCCTATCCAAACTGCGCTTATGCAAAATCGTAAGTTTACTGGTGTTTCAATTCAACGTATGGTCTATGAAATGGATGCCGGAGATATTATTGAAAGCAAAAAAATAGAAATCGATGATGAAGACGATTATTTGTCGTTAGAAACAAAGCTGTCGAATCTTAGTTGTGAGTTGGTGTTAAAGGCGCTTAACAAAATTAAGAATAAAAGCGTAGTTTTTCATAAACAGATTGGAGAGCCTACTTTCACAAAGTTGATAAAAAAAGAGGACGGCTTGTTGAATTTTCATGAAGAAGCAGAAAAGTTGTTTGGTAAAGTGCGCGCCATAGCACACAATCCAGGTTGTTTTTTCTTTTTAGATAATAACAGAATAAAAGTTTTAAAGGCAAAGGTTATAGAAAAAGTTTGCGATGAAAACACAGTGCTAAACGAGAAAAAAAGGTTTGTGATCGGTTGTAAAAGCGGAGCTTTAGAGATTTTAGAGTTGATTTCGCCAAATGGTAAAAAAATGAATGGAAGCGCTTTTTTAAATGGTTATCATGGATTGTTAAAGGTGAATGATGCTTCTTGATTTTAATAAAAGTGAAATAAAAGAATATGTAACAGCATTAGGTGAACCCACTTTTAGAGCAGGGCAACTTTTTGATGCTCTTTTGCAGGCGAAAAACATTGATGAGATTTCAAATCTATCTTCTTCATTCAAAGACAAGATTGCAAATGATTATCCTTCGTTTTGCATATTAAAAAAACTAATTAGTCAGGACGGAACGACCAAATATATTTTCAAATTTTTAGATGGGGAAATAGTCGAAGGGGTTTTAATGAAATATAAATATGGCAACACACTTTGCGTTTCGACGCAAGTTGGTTGTCGTATGGGATGCGCTTTCTGCGCGTCAGGCATGAATGGACTAAAAAGAAATCTTAGCGCTGGCGAGATTTTGCAACAGGTTCTATGCGTAAATAGAGATCAAGGTGGAAATATTAAAAATCGTAAGGTAACAAATATTGTTTTAATGGGTATGGGAGAGCCACTTGATAATTATGATAATGTTACAAAATTTCTTAAACTGGTCTCATCAAACGAAGGGATAAACATAAGCCAAAGGAATATTACTCTTTCAACTTGTGGACTTGTTCCAAAAATATATCAGTTGGCAGATGAGGGATTTACTGTCAATCTGACGATTTCTTTGCATGCAACTAACGACGAAAATAGGCAAAAGATTATGCCGGTCGCAAAATCTTATTCGATTGAGCAAATTTTAAATGCTTGTAAATATTATTTCGAAAAGACGGGGCGGAGGTTTGGTTTTGAATATGCTCTTGTTGCAGGCCAAAACGATAGTATAAAAGATGCTGACAATCTTGCTTCGCTGTTAAAGGGATTGCCGTGCATGGTCAATCTGATTCCACTAAATTATGTTAAGGGGAAAAAATTGTCTGGTGCAAATGAAAAACAAACGAAAGCCTTTTTGGACAGATTGCTTTGTCGCAATATCAATGCTACAAAAAGAAGAACAATGGGCGCGGATATAAGTGGGGCGTGTGGTCAACTGAGAAGAAAAGTGTTGGAGGAGGGGTCGTGAAAAAAGGACTTGTTGTTAAAAAAAATGCCAACCTATTTTTTATTGATGATGAAGCGCTTTTGGCAAGAAAGAATTTAAAAAATGATGGTATTTTCGTCGGAGATATTGTTGAGTATGATGAGAAACAAAAAACCATAGAAAAAGTTTTGCCTCGTAAAAACCTGCTTATAAGACCACCGATGGCAAATTTGGACAAAATGTTTATTGTTATAGCTAGTGTCCCTAAACCAGATTTTTATTTGATCGACAAATTGATAATCTTTTGCAAGATAAATGCGATAAAGCCTGTTTTAGTAGTAAATAAAGCAGATTTGTTAAATGAGGCTTTAAAAAATGTTCTGCTAAACACTTACAAAAACATTCTTCCAATTTGTTTTGCGAGTGCAAAAGAAAATGACGTAAAAGAAATTTTAAATCAAGTTAAAGGCATTTGTGCATTTGCAGGGCAAAGCGCAGTGGGAAAATCATCGTTGATTAATGCTATTTTAGGACAACAAAAAGAAGAAGTGGGTGAACTTTCACTTAAAACCGACAGAGGTAAGCAAACAACCAGAATGGTGACCCTTTATAAATTGAATAAAAAAGATTGTTTAGCTGACACTGCTGGATTTTCAAAATTGGACGAAAATTTAATAGAAATTGATAAAAATTTATTGGATAGATATTTTGATGAATTCTTAAAATTTATACCACAATGTGAGTATTCCTCTTGCAACCATATTGCAGAAAAAAAATGTGGAGTTAAAGAGGCCTTGTTTCTTGGTAAAATAAGCGAAAAAAGGTATAATAGTTATGTCAAATTATTTAATGCTTTAGGTGGAAAAGGGAGATAATATGAAAAAAAAGATTGATGTTTCTGTTTCTACAGACCCTATTAAAAGCATACAAGAGATCATCGATTATGCTCGTTTTATGCAAGATAAGGCCGATATGTTGCATTGTGATATTATGGATGGGAAGTTCGTAGAAAAACAAAATTTTGATCAGGATTTAGTAAAAAACATAAATGATTCAAGTTTAATAATGTTGGACGTTCACTTGATGGTTGATGAACCAAAGGATTTGATAAAAGATTATATTGAAGCGGGAGCTAATATAATAACAGTTCATTACGAGGCTTTTAAAGATAACCGAGATATAATAAACTCACTAAATTTGATTAAGTCAAAAGGATGCTTGTGTGGCCTTAGTTTTAAACCAAAAACTCAAGTCTGCGAAATAAAAAATTTTTTATTTAATGTTGATGTTGTTTTGGTAATGTCTGTTGAGCCAGGGGCGAGTGGACAAAAATTGCAAACAGATGTTTATAAAAAAATTGCGCAGTTAAATGAGTTTAGATTAGAAAACAAATTAAATTTTAAGATAGAAGTTGATGGCGGTGTGAATGAACAAAACTGTAAACTTTTGTCGGAGTTTGGGGCGGATATACTCGTAAGTGGAAGCTTTGTTTATAATTCAAACGATAAACTTGGTGCCATAAAAAAACTTAAATGTCAAAAATAAAACGCTTATTAAAGCGTTTTTTTAATTTGTTAAAAGCAATTTATTTTAATAAAATACATCGTACTTGTTTATTTTCTGTTTTCTTCTCAAAAGAAGAGAAATGATTATTGCAAAAGGTGCGAGTGAAAGAAGAAATAATAAAGTAATAAAAACTGTTTGTGTAGTTAAAAGGCAACTTACAACAAATGTAGCTATTAACCTTCCTAAGTAATTTCCTATCAAAGTCACTTGCAACAAGGTTTGCCGTTTTGTTAACCCATTGCTGTTCATAACAAAGTCTTCTCGAATTAAATTAAATGGATCTCTTGATGCATAAAGCATAGCCATGCCAGAGCCCATAATTATCAAAGCCAGAGTGCCTGTCGCAAATAAGCCACCAAGGCCCATCATAAGTATTCCTACAGTACATAGAGATATTACTATATATATGGAATTAAATCTTAATTTTTTGTAAATGTAACCAAATCCAAACGCAACAAAGGCTCGAACAAGATATGCTATTAAGCATACAGTTGTAATTGTAACAGTTGAGAAGTTTAATTCTTGTAGTGGCAATTTTGCGATATCCATTCCAGCGGCGATAAAGCCAAAGACTATCATTGAAAACGCAAGTAAAAGCCACGTAGTTCTATATTTAAATAATTTAATAATTTCAAATTTTTCTAGTTTTACATTGTGCGCTGGCATATTGTTTTGACGTTTAAATATTTCTTTTTCGTTTTTTACAAAGAAAGATAGCGCAAACATTATTGTTAGAACAATACAAGAAGCAACAATTGGTGAGTATGGCCATGTATCATACATGAATCCTGAAAGTAAAGTCGAAATTGCGTTTACAAAAGTCCAAACAAATTTAGATATTCCAGTATACTTTGGGTAGTCTTCACTTAGCCCATACATTTTTAAGTTGTCTTTTAAAATTTTAGGGTCACTTGCATTTTTTAAAGCTACGCCAAACATAAAGACAGGTTGTGATAAAAATATTACAAGGGGACTAAAAATCATCATCAAGGCAGAAATCAAAAACATTGCAGTGGCTAATTGTGTGGATCGCATAGTTCCTATTTTTCTAGCCAAGCGAACGGTTGGTAAACAAATTAAAATATAACTTAACGATGCAATTGTTGCAATTAAAGAAATTTGTGAAAAAGACATCATTTTCACATCGCTATAAAAAAGGCTGTCAATTGCATAAATAAAAAACCAGTCCGCAGTTAGTCCTCGATAAATACTAAAAAGCAGAGCTTTTCTTTTGTTGGCTTTTAAAGAAGTATTCATATTTGAATTATAACAACAATGCTATGAAAAACAAAACAATTATAGCAAAATTCTTTTAGTTTGTCTGTATTGTTATGTTGCCACAAAGGACATCGAAATACGAAAACGTTTGCAATGGTTGTTTGACGCCTTTTATTTTAACAGTGAAAACACTGGGATAAACATCTGCGACGGTCGCGCTTACATTGTCGAATTTCTTTCTTCCACGATTTATGCTCATTTCTATATCTGCACCTTTTAGTGAAGCTATCCTTTCTTTCACATTTGACAGTTGATCCATAGGTCTTTTCATTTTTACCTCGCTTGCAAAATTGTTGACAAAAAAATAATTTTTTAAACATTTGGAATACTTGGCTTTATTCATTAATAGAATACTAGCGTAAACAAAATTTAGGGGGAAATATATGTCGTTTGAATCAAATAATTTTAAGGTTGTCAAGAAAACGTTTTTGCCAAAAGGGGAGCTTAGCGTAGACTGCGTCGTTAAAACTGATGATGAAATAGCAAGAGTTCAAGCTGTTTCTATCACTGCTACGGAGGACAATCAAGAGGTAAGTGAGGGAGTTGTAAGTTTTACAGGACATGTTGACATATGCATGATTTATAGCCTCGAAAACGGTGAGGTTGCAAGCGCCTTTTCATCGTGCCCAATATCATCAAAATTTGTTGATGAAGGCATTAGCGCTGGTGAGAAAGCAATAGTAAAATTGCGTGTCGTTGACCATAATATTGATTCTGTTTCGGGCTCAGAAGCCAAGATCAACGTTACACTTGAACAATCTGGCATTTTGATTTCAAGTGAACAGATAAATTCTCTAACCTCTGCTGATAGCGATGTTTGTGTTAAAGAGGACGAAATTTCTGTTGTCAGATATATTGGCAGTGCTTCTAGTCAACCAACCGAAACGGTTGAACACTCCAATAGGCAAAAAATTAAAAAGATCTTAGGCACAGAAACCGGTGTTGCTGTTAAAAACACTGAAGCAGGCGCTGGATTTGTTTCTGTTGGTGGCGACGTCTTTACAAGAGTTTTGTTTGTTGATGAAGATGACAGATTTGATTCCGTTCAACTTTATGATTCATTTAAAGAGGAATTGGAGATCGAAGGCGTAACAAGGGAAAGCATGGTCGAAGCTTTTGCAAAAATTTTAAATTCTGATGTCAAGGTAGAAGTTGAAGACGAAGAGCGAGGAAGCAAAATAAAAGTTGCCATACCTTTTAATGTAACAGCATTAGCATATGAGGAAATTTCGATAAAGACGATAGAAGATTTATATAGTCTTACTCATGAAGTGGAGGTTTCTACAGAAAGTTTTAACATGTCGAAATCTTTGCCAATAGAGTTTGTAGATGGGAAAATAGATGGCTCGTTGACGCTAGATGAAAATCAACCTCGTATAGACAAAATCCTTTTTACTTTTGGAAGTTCCGTCGAGGTTACAAATGCAACAGTGTCAAATGGCGAAATTGTTGTTGAAGGTATAGCTAAAACTTGCGTTGTTTATTTGAATGACGAAAGCGGTGCTATTAGTTCTGTTGAAATTGAGGTCCCTTTTTCAATATTAGACAAAACCAAAGCGACCAGTGAAACAATGTTGAATGTTGATGCTGTTTTAACAGATGTTGATGTCGTTGTTAAAAAGGGCAGAGAGATTTTCTTTGATGCAAAAGTTAAGGCGATCGTTTCATTAAGCGAAGATATGATTTGCGCAGTTATATCTTCTGCGGACATGGGTGATACCCTGGCTGATCCTGACTGTGCTATGCAAGTGGTTTTTGCCAAAGAAGGCGACACGCTTTGGGACGTTGCAAAGTCTAGCAGAGTTAGAGAAAGTGATGTGGCTAGGCAAAATCCAGAGTTATCTTTCCCATTGCAACAAAACAGCGACATATTGATTTTCTATCAAAGAGCAAAATAACAAAATATTTCAAAAAACCCTTAAATTTTTAAAAATCAAACGATTTTAAAAATTATTTCCTGTCAAAACTCCTTTGCGAAAAGGAGTTTTTTTATGAAATGGGTAGTTTGTATAATCTCAGTCATACTTTTGGGTGTTTTGATGGCTTGCGCGCCATTGTTTTCACAAGAAAGTCAAACGGAATATTTGCGCATACATATTCGCGCGAATTCCAATTCCGCAGAGGATCAAAGAGTTAAATATATGGTTAAAGATGCGATTGTAGAAAGTCTGATACCATTATTAAGCGAAGCGGAGACCAAAGATGAAGCGAAAAATATTATTGAAGACAATATTTTGTATTTAAATGCCGTCGCAGATGCTGTGTTAGAAAGCGAGGGCTTTGATTATCAAGGCAAAACTCGAATTGCTACAGAAGAGTTTCCTACTCGTGTGTATGATGATATAACCCTACCTGCTGGCGAGTACGAAGCCGTCATTTTAGATTTAGGCTACGCAGAGGGCGACAACTGGTGGTGTTTAGTTTATCCTGCATTTTGTTTTACAAAAAATGAAAATTCGACAAATTATGTTTATATTTCGAAAATTTGGGAAATAATTAATAGTGTAACTTAATTTTTTAGCATTACGTGTTATTGCTTAATCAAGGGGGTAAAATGAAAACAAAAATCATGTCGTTGGCTTTGGGCGCAATCATGTTGATTTCACCTGTTGCATTTGCTAAGACGACACAAACTTGTTCGGATAGGATTAGCGTCTGCGTGGCTACAACTGTTTCTGAGAACAAAGCTATACAACAAAAGCTTAAAGAACTTGGCTATTACAAAGGGAGCATCGATGGCGTTTATGGCCAAGGGACAAGAAGCGCAGTAATTGCATTTCAAAAAGCAAATGGGCTGACAGCTGATGGTATTGTCGGACCAAAAACTGCATCTGTGCTTGGAGTTACTTTAAATTCAGAGGAAGTGGCACAATCTGGAAGTGATTTATATTTGCTTGCAAAATGTGTATATTCAGAGGCAAGAGGCGAGCCATATGAAGGACAAGTTGCTGTTGCGGCAGTTGTTTTAAATAGGGTTGAAAGTCCACAATTTCCAAATACTATAGCAGAAGTGATCTATCAACCTTGGGCATTTACTGCGGTGCATGATGGCCAAATAAATCTTGAACCAAACAGTACCGCTTACAGCGCTGCAAAAGATGCTATGAATGGTTGGGATCCTACATATGGTTGTCTTTATTATTACAATCCTACAACGGCAACAAGCGAGTGGATATTTTCTAGAACTACTGTTGTTACAATAGGTAAGCATGTTTTTGCGATTTAGGAGGATTAAATGAAAAAAGAGAAAGATGTTTTGGCAGGTGAGCCAAAGAGAAAAAAATATTCAAAGAAAGTGGTCATTGGCTTGTCAATCGCGACAGCAGTTTTAGGACTTTCGACTGTGTGTTTGGCCGTCGCTTTCGGAGCGAGCGAAACACAACGAATGAGTTACGAGGTTCAACTTGAAAATGTTTATCAAAAGAATATGTATGATTTGGTTGAAAGCGTTAACAATGTCGAAACCAAATTAAGCAAAGTGCTTGCATCAAATAGCCCTACATATCAAAAAAAGATGTTAAGCGAAATTGCTTCAAATTCAGAGCTTGCGCAAAATGCTATCGCAGGATTGCCAATTTCAAGAAACTCACTTTCTAAAAGTGTGCAATTTATTAATCAGCTTGGAGGTTATTCACAAACCCTTGCAGATTCTTTGGTGCAAGGTAAATCTTTAAAGCAAACCGATCTCGACACGATTGCTGAGCTTCATAAAAGCATTAAAGATATGAAAAAACAAATAAATGAATTTTCTAAAAAGGTGCAAAACAATTATTCAATTTTAAATCAAAGTTTAATGTTGGATGGTGACTACAACAATTTTACAATAGAGATGTCTAAAATAAAGGGTGACAATATGGATTATCCTGTGATGATTTATGACGGTCCATTTTCTGATTCCACTTTGGATAAAACCGTTAGAGGTCTTTCTGGTGAGCAAAAAGATAAATATGAGTGTAAGGCAGAGGTCGAAAATTGTTTTAAAAATGTGGCGACTATCGATTATTCGGGTGAAATAAATTCACGTTTTGAAACTTTCACTTACAATGTAGTAAACACAGACTCTCAAAAGTTGTTTGTTCAAGTGACTAAGATTGGGGGACACGTTTTGACTGTTAGCGGAAGAGGAAGCGAAACGGGAGAAAAAAATATAGATGAAAAATCTGCGCAAAAGATAGCGGTTGATTTTGCAAAAGAAAACGGCATCAACGATCCACAGGTTGTGTGGAAGGACAGTTTGAATAATTGTGTGTATTTCAATTTGGCTCCAACACAAAATAATATTGTTTTATATCCTGACCTCGTTAAAGTCAAGGTTGACCTTGGAAGTGGAACAGTTATTGGATATGATGCGACAAGCTACTTTATGAACCACACAGAGCGCAACCTGTCAGCGCCGAAGCTAGCACCAAATGCGTTTAAAAACAAATTGCCTAGTCAAATGGTCGTAAAAAACATGCGAACTGTTCTCGCGCCAATAGATTACAATAAAGAAATAATTTGTTTTGAATATGAATGTGAAAAAGATGCGTCCACTTATTATTTCTATCTCAATGCCACAACAGGTGAGGAAGAGAATGTTTTAAAAGTAGTAAAAACAGCTGATGGAAATAAACTTTTATAAAACAAAAGCATATCAATTACGATATGCTTTTTTGTATATTCGTTTATAATTTTTTGCTTTATTTGAACAACTTTCTTGTTTGAGTATAACACATACAAATATAAGTTTAGTTATGATTTAAAAATTAGGTTCTAAAATCTCTAAATTATCACAAAAATTTTTTAAAAAAACTTAAAACGATTTCATAAATTGCGAGAAGTTTAAAAAATCGGTATTGACAAAGCCATCAAGATGAGTTATAATCTTGTTGGAGGATTTATGAAAAAGCTTCTTATGTATATTATGGTTGCAATTGTGGTTGTAACCTGTGGAATCGCAATTTATTATGTCGTTAGAAATGACGAAGAAATTACACCAACAATAGCAGATGATTCTGTTTATTATATGAATATAGGTGAAACGTTGCCTATACCACTTGAATATAAAAATCCATCACCACACACTGATTTTACTTACAATATTCAAAGTGATTTTGATATTGTTGTAGATTTAGACAAGTGGACAATCACAGCTAACGAAGCAGGCATTGTAACTATAAAATTTACTTCAACAAATGAAGATTATGCTAGTTTTGATGTGTCATGTTATGTGGGGAATGGGTCCGCTTTGTCGCCATGGTACATAAGAAACATCGAAGATCTTAATAAAGTAGGAAAGGGAGATTGGGCTCTTTCCGATTGTTATCAACTCACCAATGATATAGATGTCAATGGCGAAATGCTTCCAATTGGAGCGAACGTCGAAAATGGCAAAGTTAGCTTGTCCTTGTTTACAGGTTCGTTTAGCGGGGGCAATAATTCTTATGCAATAAAGAACGCACAAATTAATCAACAAAAATATGTTGATGATATTGCAGTTGGCGGATTTTTTGTTGGAATTGGCAGTATGGGGAGAGTTGAAAATGTCATTTTTGAAAACATAACCGTTTCAGGAGAATACAATTATGCCGGTGTGATCGCTGGTGTTAATTATGGTTTGATTGGCAAATGTGAAATTAAAAACAGCAAAGTTGTCAATGATCAACAAGATATGGCTTTTACCGGAGGAATTTGCGGACTAAATAAGCATGAAGCTGGAAGCTCGAATTATGCACAAATAAACATGTGCACATCTGATGTTTCAATCACATCTAAGTGGGTTGCCGGTGGGGCTGTTGGTTATAACGACGGTGGTGTCGTGTTCAACTGCAAAATAAGAACAAGAGAACTAAATATTGCCGTTAAAGATGGCGCTGATGACACTTATTCTTACTTCGGTGGTGTTGCTGGAATTTCGAATTGTGATATTGTCGATGGTGAAGCCTATGACAGTTATGTTGCAAATTGTCTTGTTTATATCTCTGGAGTTAGAAACACTACGTCAAAAGTTAGAGGAGTGTTTGGAGCATATTATGGAATAAGCGATGTTTACAATGCGCGTGGTAATTACAATATGATTCTTTATATAGCTGAATCCGATATTGCACCTTATTACATTCACTTAGATACAGCAAAAATATCAAACGAAGACCCTTCTCAAGCACGATATTATGTCAACCAAATATCGCAAGCTGACACTACAAATTCTCAGATATACACAACATGCACAGGAAGCACATGGAACGTTGGCACAGACGTGGACGGTGGCACTGTGTGGGTTATTTCTCAAAACGAAATTTTTATAAACAAGAATGCGGAATACCAACAATTCCCACTAAATGGTGAGACTTTTGAAATCACGACTGCAGAAGAGTTGAAAGTTGCATTTAATCAAATGCGCCAAAATCCATCTTCGAATACGACATATATTGTTTCAGAAGTAATTACTATAAACTTTAAAAATGAGAATTGGACGCCAATAGGAACAAAAACAAATCCTTTTATGGGACAAATTTTAACTGAAGACAGTGGTTTGATTGTTTTAAGAAATGTGAATATTGACAGCAACGACGATTATGCTGGAATATTTGCTTATACGGCAGGTATAACAACAAAGATCCAGGGGCTTTATGTTTACAGCCTTACGGTCGATGGAGGCGCAGTGACCGGTGGTATTGTTGGGTTTAATGATGGCGCGACGATAGAAAATTGCACGGTTGTTAATTTTAATTTAACCGGTGAAAAATACATTGGCGTAATAGCAGGCTATAACAGTGGCGCAATTTTAAATTGCAATATAAACATGTTATATTCGCTTCCATATGATTTGTATGAAAAAAGTGGAGATTTTTATTCGCCTTTGGCGAATGCTGGAGCCATTGTGGATGCAAATGGTAATGCTTTGTTTGTTATTAACGGATACAATGTTTATAACGAAACACTTTATTATATTTCTTCGGAAGATGATTCATCACTTTCTGGCTCATTGAATACTACTAGCATTAAAATGACAAACAGTTCAACAGATGGTGGAAATGAAGACGATAGCGAGCAAGACGAGGGGATAATAGATGAAGAAGGCTCTACAAATGAAGGTGATTCTTCTAATAATGATCAGCAACCCGTTGCTCCTACTTACGAGCCGATAAATGTTGTTGATATATTTGCTGACACCGAATTTTTAACACAAAAATTGGTTGGGACAGATGGGAATATCATAATCAAAGAAGAAAACAGTTCCGTTATGTATATTGGCGGATATGTTGGCAAAAACGTCGGAACGATAGAATCTGGTTATGCTGGGAGTATTTCGATTGTGGCACCAGTTGCAGAACAAAATGACACATTGTATGTCGGAGGAGCGACAGGGCTAAATCTTGGTGCAATCAAATCTGTTTGGGTAGACAAAAACCTTACAATTTCAGCTGACTTATATAGCGGAGTGGCATATGCCGGAGGAATTGTTGGCTATCAAGCCGAAGCAGGTAGCAAAATTGAAAGTTCTGTTGTCGGAGATACGGCGAACAACATACAATTTAGACGTGAAAATCAAAATGTTGTAGCCGGAGCAATTGCTGGTTTCGTTGGAGAAGAAACCAGCATCAAATATTCTTCTGCTAAGGTTATCACCATAAATGCTACAACTGTTGGTGGTTTTGCAGGAATTGTAAATGGTGCTATTGAAGAAAGTTATCTTGATCAAACTGTGGAAATCGTTGGGGATTACTCGGGAGGATTTGCATGCACTCTTAATGGAACTATTAAAAATTGTATGTCTGCGGGGACAATAAAAGGAGAAAATGTGCAGGCAGGCATGGTTGTTTATCTGCGAAAAGGTGCTTTGATTGAAAAGAGTTACATCGACGTGGCGTTTTCTGGGCAAGGGAAAACTTATGCTGAAACATTGTCCGCTTTTAGACTTAGTAGTGATAAATTTGGAACAATTAAGAATTGTATAATTGTCGGAAGCGTAACTACCACATCAAATGACAATCAATCTGGTTCTAACATAAATATATCGGATATATTAGAAATGTTTCCACTCTATTTACAAACCGGTATGGTCAATGGCAATTTGGCTCCTTATGTCACAATCAATGGGACAAACGCAGAGATGCAAGCATATTTTGTTTGGTGGTGGAAGGGCTTCAAGGGGGCAGAAACTGACGGCATTTTAGCTGCAAGCTCGGAAGTTTCAGGTACTGGTAGCGCCCTTACATCAGTTGGTTTTGATGATAAAATATGGAGCATAAGTTCGACAGATGGAATCGCAACAGGTAACTATGTTTTGCCGGTGAATGCTGTCGGATATGCAGTGCAGGTAAGAACAGCTCAGGCTGATCAAAGCGGAGAACAGACCACTGAACCAAATCCATCGCCTGATGGAGATTCCTCAGCTGGTGACACAAACCCAGATCAAAATCAAACACCGGGTGAAGATGTTACAAATCCAGACGAAACACCAGGTGGCGATGTGACTAATCCAGGCGAAACACCGGGTGGGGAAGTTACAAATCCAGAAACACCAGACGAAGATGTTTCTGACGGTGACACAACAGTTACAGATCAAACTCCAAATGATGATTTAGATGATGTTGATCAAACAACAGGCGAAGAAAATTTAGAAGAATCAGAAGAAATTATTTAAAACGATGAAATAGTGTAATATAATAAAAAAAGACTCGTGAAAGAGTCTTTTTTTTACACTATAAAGGTAAGCAAGCTAAGTTTTGCCACAATAAACTAGAAAATGCTTTTAAAATTATTCAGCTTTGTTTAATTCTTTTTCGTAAGCGGATAATACAGCGTTTTTTATTGCTTCTCTTGTTTCAGTGTTTGTTGGATGGGCGATGTCGTTGTATTCACCATCTGGTCTTTTTCTGTTTGGCATTGAGATGAAAAGGCCATCTTTTCCATCAATAACTTTTATGTCATGAACTGCAAAACAGTCATCAATCGTTATTGAAGCAACTCCTTTTAATTTTGAATCGTCCTTTGTTACTAATCTAAGTCTAACGTCTGTGATTTTCAAGTGAGTATACCTTCCTTTTTTAATTTTGGTTTTTAACCTTGGAAGTATTTTAACAAACTTTTCTAAAAAAACAAAATGTTTTTTACATGAAAGTGGCAACAAAAGGTTGTAAATCATAAATAATCATGTGTTTTTCATTTATTGCGGTGTTAAAATTCATTATAAATTGGCAGGCAAAGGAAAGGTTTGCCTATTTTTACATGGTTGGAGCCAAAATGGTGATGCTTTTGAATGTGTTCAATCCAAATTAAATCATTTTAGATGGCTGACAATTGATTTCCCACCATTTGGGCAAAGCGAATTACCAAAAAATTGGACTATTTATACATATGCAAACATGGTCATATCATTATGTGAACATTTAAACATCAAATCTTGCAGTTTAATTGGTCATTCATTTGGCGGAAGAGTGGGAATTGTTGTTGCGTCATTGTGCCCACAGCTAATAACAAAACTTGTTTTGATTGACAGCGCAGGCATGAAACCAAGAAGAAAGTTAAAATATTACTTTAATGTTTTAAAATATAAAGTTTTTAAATTTTTGAATATTTTACAACCAAATGCTGGTTCAAGTGATTACCGCGCATTAAGTCCTAAATGCCGATCTACGTTTGTGAACGTAGTGAACACATTTTTAGAAGAATACTGCTTTCAAATAAAAGCTCGAACTTTGATTATATTTGGCAAGCAGGACGATGTGACTCCTCTTTATATGGCGTACCGATTGAATAAGTTAATAAAAAATTCAAAATTGGAGATTGTAGACCACGCCGGACACTTTTGTTACGAAGATAGGCCAATTAAAGTAGCAGAGCTTTTAACAAAATTTTTAAAGGAGGAGAGATGAACATTTTTTTTGCAATTTTATTTAGCATCTTTTTCTTTTTAATTTCATATCCCTATGCAAAAAATTTACAATTATCAGGATATAACATAAGATTTCAATTTGCGCATTATTTTGATTTGCCTCAACAATTTGGCGGTAAAAACAGATTGATTTTTACCAAAAGAATGTTAAGAACTTTAATTACGTACTTTTTACTGCTTTTGCTTTTAAATTTTTTGATTTTTTTGTTAATTGAAGAGTTTTGGATCATTGCAATTTGCATGGTGGTTGAGTTGATAATAGCGCAAGCATTGTTTTTGTTGTGTGCAATTATATTATTGCCAATTGAAAATCTAATCAAAAAATGTTATGTAAATAAAGCTAAAAAGATTTTAAAAAATTTTCGTGGAATTAAAATAGCAATAACAGGAAGCTTTGGTAAGACATCGACAAAAAATTTTCTTTATCAAATACTGAAAGAGCGCTATTGCGTTTGTCCAACTCCCAAAAATTACAATACGCCTATGGGATTGTGCAAAACTGCTATTGAATTTCTTAAAAATGATGACGAAATTTTGATTGTTGAAATGGGGGCACGCAAAAGAGGCGACATAGCCGTGCTGATGCAAATGTTAAAGCCAAACTATGGTATTATGACTGCTGTTGGCGAACAGCATTTGGAAACATTTAAAAGCATTGATGAAATAAAAAAGACCAAATATGAATTATGTGAGCATATGTGCAATGGTGGTTTTATAGTGTTTGATTGTTCAAACGAATCAACTTGCGAGCTAGCACAAAAATATACAGGTGAGAAAAAAAACTGTTTAAGAAAAAATGATTTTTCTTACATAGAGGATTTGTCGGCGACATCTTCAGGTTGCACATTTAAACTGCATCTTGGACCTAAAACCGTAGAAATAAAAACTAGCATAATTGGAGAATTGTTGTTAAACGATTTTGTTTTGGCTTCCACTATGGCATATTTGTTGGGAGTTGACGAACAAACAATAGCAAAAGTCGCAAAAGAGTTAAAACCTTTTCCGCATAGATTGCAAATCATAGAGACGCCAGTTTCTACCATAATTGATGATTCTTATAATTCTAACTTGAACGGAGCAGAGCAAGCGTTAAAAGCTCTTAGTCTGTTTAAAGGTCAAAAGATAGTGATTACACCGGGCTTTATTGAACAAGGAGAAAGACAATATGAGCTCAATTACAAATTTGGCAAAATGATAGCAAAGGTTTGCGATGAACTTATAATTATGAACAAAACCAACCAAACGGCGTTATTTATGGGGGCAAAAGCAGGTGGCATGAGTGAAGCAAAAATTCACTTTGCTAAAAACAGGCTATCGCAAATTGACATTTTGCATAGAATATTACAAAAAGGAAGTGTTGTTTTGTTTGAGAATGACCTTCCTGACAATTTTAAATAAAGGGGAAGTGAAATGGAAAAAGTTTTGCTAATTTTTGGCGGTAAAAGTGTTGAAAGAGATATATCTGTTATCACAGGTTTACAAGTTTTAAACTCGGTGCAAAACGACTTTGAAATTTTTGCGGTATACATAGATCAAGATGGCGGGTGGTGGACTTGTGATAACATAAAAGACATCAATATTTATTCAAATTTTTTAGCGTTAGCCAAAAAGCCTAAAAAGGTTTTAATAGATTTTAATAACAAATGTGTTTTTGTAAAAAAACATGGGAAAAAAGTGTTTAAGCCAGATGTTGCATTGATTTGTTTGCATGGCGCAAATGGTGAAGACGGTGCAATTTGTGGTGTTATGCAAATGGCGGACATTCCTTTCACTTGTCCAAATTTGTCAGCTAGCGCCGTTTGCTATGACAAAAATCTTACAAAAATTTTGCTTTCACATTATGGCTTGCCTACTGTAGAAGGGGTTTGCATGAATAGTGATGAAATAGACAGAAAAAAACTTTTTTCATCTCTTTCATTTCCTATAATAGTAAAACCGGCAAGGCTTGGTAGCAGTGTTGGGATCGCAGTTTGTAAAAATGAAGAAGAACTAGAATTAGCTATTGAAAGTGCAAAATTATATGACAATAAGTTGTTATTCGAAAAATTTTTGGAAAATAAAAGAGAATTTAATTGTGCCGTTATGATTTTCGGTGACAAAACTATTGTTTCAAAACCACAGGAAATTAGAAGCAAAAAGTTTTATTCTTTTGATGAAAAATACTTAAACGATGAACCATGCTCTTTTGAAGTAAAAACTAAAAAGCTTGAAAAAGAGTTGCAAAAACTGTCATTGCAGGTTGCAAAAAAACTTGAATGCGAAGGGCTTGTAAGAGTGGATTTGTTGATGGAGGACGAAATGCTTTACGTAAATGAAGTCAACACGGTGCCTGGATCCCTTGCCGGATATTTGTTTGGTAACACAAGGGAAACTGTCGTCGAACTTGTTGAAAACACAATATCCGCTTTTAAAGAAAAAAGACAACTGACTTTTTCATATCAATCAAACGCTTTGAACATTTTTAAGCAGAGCCAAGATATGAATAAGTATGCCAAAAAATGAATAAAAATGCGATTTTAAAAATGTTTGGGAGTTGGTGATGAAAGAATTCGATTTTGCAATGTTTGAAAACATGAACATTTGCATAGACAGCGAGAAGGTAAAGGCTGGTGATGTTTTTGTCTTGTTAAAAAAGCGTGGCGGAAAAAAGAAAATCCGTCAAGCTCTTAAAAGAGGCGCAAAACTCATTCTGGCAGAAAAGAGTTACGGGATAAAATGTTGCGAAGTCGTTAAAAATGTGCGAAAAACTTGGGCTTTGATAGAAAAAGAAAAAAACGGGTGCGCATGTGATCATATGAAGATAATTGGCGTAACTGGAACAAATGGGAAGACCACAACCACTTATTTTATTGCTAGTATTTTAAAAAGTGCGAAAAAGAAGGTGGCTGTCATTGGAACGTTGGGTGCATTTTTTGAGGGAGAAAGATATGAAACAGACGGTTTAACAACTCCTGACCCTAACATTTTACATAAGTTGTTTGCACTTTTTTATTCAAGAGGAGCAGAGTATGTGGTAATGGAAGTTTCTGCTCATGCGCTAGAATTAGGGAAAGTCGCGGGCATAAAATTTGATGTGGCAGTTTTGACTAACATTACGCAAGATCATCTTGATTTTTTTAAAACCATGAAAAAATATAAAAAAGCAAAATACAAGATTTTTGATCAGGCTAAAAAGGCCGTTGTTTGTGGTGACTGCATAAAACGAGGTGAATTTACTCGAAGAGCTAAGTTGCCTACAACATTTTATGGTTTTAATTCAAGCAATGAAGTTTATGCTAAGTTGCTTAGTTCGAGTTTTGATAGAAGCGTGTTTTTTTGTCATGCTACAAATTTTTCTTTCCAAAGTAAAATCAAGTTAAGTGGTGCATATAATATTTTGAATGCTTTGGCAAGTGTTTGTGCGTGCATATGTGAAGGCATTGATGTGCAATATATTAAAAAAGGGCTTGCAAACATGAAAGAGGTTGAAGGCCGTTTTAATGTAAGAAACATTCGTGGCAAAACGGTTGTAATAGATTTTGCACACACCCCAGATGGATTAAAAAAATTAATACAAAATGTCAGACCGCTTGTGAAGGGTGAAATAATCACGCTCTTTGGTTGTGGAGGAAATCGAGATAAAAAGAAGAGAGCCATAATGGGCAAAATTGCCACTTCGCTAAGTGATCAAGTTGTCATAACAAGCGACAATCCTAGATTTGAAGATCCAAATTTAATAATAAAAGACATATTGAAAAAAGTTAATAAAAACTGCAAGATAAACATAGATCCAAACCGTGAAAAAGCAATAAAGGTTGCCTTTTCATTAGCAAAAAAAGATGATGCCGTGATTATAGCGGGCAAAGGTGGGGAAAAATATCAAGACATAGCTGGAACAAAAGTGCCATATGATGATTTTGAGGTTGTGGAGAGATTGCTTCAAAAAGGGAAAGGTGAAAAGTGAATTTAAGCTTAAAAATTTTAATTGTTTTCGTTTGTGCTACATTAGTGGGGCTTTTAATAGCTCCATTTGTGATAGCTGTTTGTCGAAAGCACAAGTTAGGACAAACAGTTTTGCATTATGTGGAAAGCCATTCGTCGAAATCGGGAACGCCGACAATGGGTGGCATAATCTTCATATTTGCAAGTTTGGCAAGTTGCTCGGTCATCTTATGGCAGGACAGTTTTTTTGCGTGGACAAGCCTTTTAGTTATGGTTGCATTTGGGCTACTCGGTTTTTTAGATGATTTTATAAAAATACACTTTCATCAAAATGCGGGATTGAAACCGTATCAAAAACTTATTGGACAATTTACTATTGCAATCATGATTGCTTTTTTAATTTATTATCGCGTTGGGACAAGCTTAGATTTTTTTGGGTTAAGCATAAATCTTGGCTGGGGAATTATACCTTTTGCAATTCTTGTGTTTTTAGCGACAGTAAACAGCGTGAATTTAACTGACGGACTTGATGGACTAGCAGGAGGGGTGAGTTTAATTTATTTGTTGTTTTTTGGTGCAATACTCGCTTTAAGTGGACAAGACAATTTAGCTATCTCGGCATTTGCAGTTAGCGGTGGAGTTTTGGCTTTTCTTGGTTCTAACACATATCCTGCAAAAATATTTATGGGCGACACAGGCTCTTTGGCTCTTGGTGGATTTATTTCATGTTTGGCGCTCTTTTCTGGCAAAGCCCTTTACTTGCCTATCATGGGCATAATGTTTGTGCTTTCTGCTTTGAGCGACATTATACAAGTCGTTTATTATAAAAAAACAAAAAAGAGGGTGTTTTTAATGGCACCTCTTCATCATCATTTTGAAAAAAAAGGAGTGCATGAAAACCGCATTGTTACAATATATATAATTGTGACAAGCCTTGTTTGCGCAAGCTGTCTTTTTATGGAGTTATACTTCTAGCAAAGAGGTTTTTATGAAAAATTTTAAGGGCAAAAAGGTGCTTGTTTATGGCTTGGGCAGAAGTGGTCAAGCGGCAGGCAGACTTCTTCACAGCTTAGGTGCATGTGTGAGCATTTATGATGATGAAAAAAAAGATAGAGGGTTGTTTTGTTTCGACGATCAACCGCTTTTAAACAATTATGATTTAGTAGTTGTAAGTCCTGGAATAATGGTTAGAGGAAACAGCATTTTGTCTAACTTTCTTGCTAAAAAAATTCCCATTATAAGCGAACTCGATTTGGGTAGCCAATTTTGCAAGGGGCACATCTTGGCTATAACAGGAACCAATGGTAAAACAACTGCGACGAGTTTGCTTGGCAAAATTTTTGAAAGAGCCGGGAAAGAGACTTTTGTTTGTGGGAACATAGGGTTGCCTATTAGCGCGATTGCAAAAAAAACATCAAAGAAAAGTTTTATTGTTTGTGAAGTTTCAAATTTTCAATTGGAAACGTCAAAAACTTTTTCGCCAGAGATTGCTTGCGTGTTAAATTTACAAGAAGATCATTTAGACAGGCACGGTTCATTTGAAGAGTATTTGAGGGTAAAAAACAAAATTTTTCAAAATTACAAATCATCACAGGTTGGAATTGTAAATTTAGATGATGAATATGTTATGAAATTAAAATTGCCAAAAAAACTTTTTTTCTTTTCCGTAAACCCACTAAAAAGAGGGGTTTATATAAAAAATGGTAGCATTTATCTTAATAAGGCAAGGATTATTTCATTAAGTCAAGTGCCACTGATAGGAATAAAAAATTATCAAAATGTTATGGCAATGGTGGCAATGGCCGCACAATATAAGATTAAACCAAGAGTTATAGCTGATGCCATTGCAAGCTTTATGCCTGCACCTCACAGATTGAGTTACGTTGTACAAAGAAACGGAGTTATGTTTGTCGATGATTCTAAAGCAACCAACATTGCATGCGTGCAAATGGCGATTGAAAGTTTGAATGTGAAAAATTTGTTGTTACTCTTGGGAGGCCAAAATAAAGGGCTAAATTTTGAAAAGCTTTTTTCTCAAAATCCTATAATAAAAAAATGCTATTGTTTTGGCGAAGCTGGTGAAGAGATTTTTAATATAGCCTCAAAATTTGGTTATTGCGCCGAAAATTTTACAACTATGCAAGAGGCGGTTCTCTGCGCAAAAGCTGAAGCTAAAAATGGTGATGTTGTGCTTTTGTCACCAGGATGTGCAAGCTTTGATGAGTTTTCTTCCTATGCTGTTCGTGGGCAAATTTTTACGGAGCTTGTGAATGAAAACTAAAACAAATTTATTTTTGGTTGTTTTTATTGTTTTAGGGCTGAGTGTTTTTGGTTGCATAATGGTTTACTCTGCAAGTTGTTATTCTGCAAGTTATCATTACGGCAATGATGCATTTTTCTTATATAAACAGATATTTGGTGTGGTTTTAGGGTTCGCCTTAATGATTGCACTTTCGTTTTTCGATTATCACAAGCTTAAAAAATTGAAATGGTGGCTGGTGTTAATAACTATCATACTTTTAGTTTTAGTGTTTATACCTGGAATTGGAGTTGAAAACTATGGAGCTAAAAGATGGGTTTCAATTTTTGGCATATCAATTCAGCCATCGGAAATTGCTAAGTTTTCATTAATAATCTTTTCAAGTGCCTATTTATCCGAAAATCATGACAAAATTAAAACGTTGAAAGGGCTTTTGCCTGTAATTTTTGTCGCTTTGTGTTTTTGTGCGCTCGTTATGTTAGAACCAAGTATGTCAGTAACTATGTGCTTGGCATTTACCACTTTGTTTTTATTGATTATTGGTGGGATAAGCAAAAAACACACAATTATGTTTTCTATTCCTGCGTGCGCATTGGTGCCAATATTAATAGCGACAGAACCTTATAGATTAAAAAGGTTGTTTGCGTTTATTAACCCTTGGGCGTCGCCACAAGGTGAAGGATTTCAACTTATTCAATCGTTGTATGGTCTTGGTTCAGGTGGATGGTTTGGAGTTGGACTTTTTAACTCCAGGCAAAAGTATTTATTTCTTCCATTTGCAGAATCCGACTTTATTTTTTCCATTATAGGTGAAGAATTGGGATTAATTGGTTGCATTGCTTTAATCTTAGTTTTTTTGACATTAATAATTTTGCTAATTAAAATTGCATTAAATGCCCCAGATCGTTTTGGAGCGCTTTTGGTTGCAGGGGTAGGATTTGTTATAGCGATTCAAACGCTTTTAAACATTGCGGTTGTGACAGGCTCAATTCCGCCAACAGGTCTGCCACTACCTTTCATTTCAAGTGGTGGGACCTCTGTTATGATGTTTATGGCAGGGGTTGGAATTTGCTTGAATGTGTTAAGGCAAAGCAAAAACAAGTCTTTTGACAAAGATAAAAAAGATTGCTTTTGATTTTTATGACAGGATTTTATTTTTTCATTATATATAAAGGGGCTGATTTAATCAACTTTTTTGTGTAATTTTAAAATAGCCTAAATTTGTACTTCAAAAATTACTCAAAAATTTAATAAAAATCACATATGCTAACGTGGTACAGTAGGAAGTGCACAACATTGATAAGGTAGTGTTGAGGTGTGCTTGAATGTGCTATGAAGAAGTGTAAAAAAACATTTGGAAAACATTTTAAAAAAATAACTTTAATTTTTTTATTGCTATTTTTGTGCATGTTTTTTATAATAAATTTGTGAGGAGAAAATATTATTACTAAAAAATGTTGATTTATACTCGCCTAAGCATAAAGGAATGGTTGATTTGCTGTTGGATAATGAAGGAGTTGTTGTTAAAATTGCAAAAGACATAAAACTGGATTGCACAACATTTAATTGTAACAACAATATTGTTTGTCCTGCATTTGTTGACGGTCATGAACATATTTTATATGATAAATTTTATACCGTTAAAGGTTTGATTGACTCAGGGGTTGGAACCGTTGTAGGTTGTCTTGCGAATGAAAATAAAATTGAGGCAGTTGAAAAGTTAATAAGTGTAACAAATACATTAAACAAAAAACATAACATTAAAGCATATTGCCTTGCAGGAAGTAAAAATTTTACAGAAGATATAGAAAATTTTATAATTAAAAATGATTGTGTTGTTGGGATAAAAAGTGCTTTATTTTCTGATCAGAGGCCAAAGCCAAATTTATCTTATGAAAAATTGAAAAGGGATTCGGTTGCCACGTATAAAGCAGGGTTAATAACAAATAAAAATGTTCAAGTTCATCTTCATTTAGATCATCCTTTTGCAAGGGGTGAGAAACCTGACATTAACAAAATAAATATGGGAGATTGTGATAATTTGCCATGGATAGATAAAATAGTTAAAGAAACGGGAGTCCCATATTCGCTATTTAAGTTGACACATTCACAAAAATATTATAAAAGAATTTTAGAATACGCCAATAAAGGTGTTTATTTGGATTATACTGCATTTGATGGCGAGTATGATAGAATGTATGATGATTTGGTTTTTGCGATCAAAAATAAAACCGTAGATGTTAGCAAAATTTCTATTTCTTCTGATTTGGGATTGCTGTCAATGGAAAGAAATCTTGTCGGTGAAGAAACACCTATAACATTGCTAAACACAGTAAGGCATTTGGTTTTTGACAAAAATATTAAATTAGAAGATGCCTTGGCATTAATAACAACCAGTGCACTTTCGCCAATTGTTAAAAAAACTGATATGATCAATGTTGGAGAAAAGTGTCCTTTATTAATTTTAGATAAGAACTTAAATATATTAAAAAAATTAAATTTCGAGTTAAATGAAAAAACAAAATTTGATTTAATATGAAGCCTATCTTTTGTGTAAGGTGTGGATTTATTATTTGTTTCTTGGCACAAAATTTTTGTCTAAAAATTCTGCCTCTGTTTCCGTGTTTAAAAATGGTAATGAGAAACAAACATGATGCGCCTCAAAAAAAGGTTTAATGTTTTCGTTTGTTATCTTGTTAAAAATTTTTGATTCTGTTCCAAAAACATTAAATAACTTTTTGCGCAAATCTATGTCTAATAAATAGTAATAATTGGCATCGCCAGACTCTAAAATATACTTCCTGTCAAACTTGTTTGATAAATTCGTTTGAGTTGTTTTTCGTAATTGAAAAGGTATCTTTACTTCACGCGGTATAAATGAACCTTTTTGCATATAATTGAATATTTTTTTGATTAAATCATCAATTTGTGCTTCAACATTTTCAGGTAAATTTTTATAACAAGTGTTATAAATAAAATTTTGAATTTCTATGTATTCATCAATCTGTTCTTTAGTATAATTTTGGGGAAATTGTTTTTTCAAAATTTCTTGTTGACGTTTTTCTAACGTTTTCTTAAAAGTAGTCGTGATAACGTATTTTAAATATTCATGAATATTTAATGCTTGCCCTACGGAATTTTTTATTTTTCCTTTAAAGTTGCTTATTTTTCTTGTTTCTTCTTCATATAAGGCTTTTACAAACTGACACATAGCGTTAGCCCTTTCATAATTAAAAGATGAGTGTTGGTATTTAGGCTCTTCTCCGAAACCGATAAATCCATTGATACTAGCTAAAAAAGGGTTGCCAACGATTGCGCCTTCAAATAAACAAGGATTTTCTTGCTTAATTTGATTTATTATGGTTATTTGTTTTTGAATATCATCGTAGTTGGTATAAATGATTACGTTATCATTTCTAGCGCAAGATTTTGTATAAAATTTTAAATATGTTTTTACTTTTTGATTTTCAGATTCAGTCAAAAATTTTTTTATAAAAGGTATTACGTTCTCTGGTTTTAGATTTAAATATAATCTGCATTCAATTTTTTCTTTCGATGGCAAAAGATTAGGGTAGATATAAATAAAATCATCAGTAAAATATCTAACTGGATCAAATTCGTTTTGTGTTCGTAAAAATTGTATTTTTGAATCTCTCAATTCGTTTTCGCATGTGTTAAAAATAAAATATTGACAATTTTCTGGGGTCATATTTTCTTTTGCATATTTAGGATTTCTTTTTATAAATT